>NZ_JASDDF010000005.1:0-162651 GCF_030407535.1 Pseudoalteromonas sp. APC 3224
AACATAATCACAAACTCTGAAATGGGGTATACTTTCAAACTCGCCATTAAAGTTAATACTTACTAAATTTTTAAAATTGATATCCTTTATTTCATGGAAATCGTCGAAACTATGAAAGTCGCAAAGTGTAAGGGATTTTATCTCTGAAAGCTCTTGTAACCAAAGAAAGCTTTTCAATCTGTTAAAGTAAATAGTTATCTCTTTTTCATTTTTTAAAAGTCGAACTAGCTCACTCTCATTTTCGACCTTTTCGTCAACTGATAAAATAGCAGCTAAAGTCTCGCATCTGCTTTTAGTATAAATCGCTTTCAGAAGATCTAACTCTAGGCTCCTTTCTTTTTTTAAAGGTAATTTAATTGCTGTATTATCTATAAATTCTTTTTGTAAAAGAAAGATTATATTTTCATAGAATAACTTTAAACCTGAAAAATGAACATTATCAAAAACTTTATCATAAAAAATTCCTATTTCTTTTCGGCTCTTCCCTTGTGTAGATAATTCTTCAAAAACCAAAACCCAAATTTCTTTCCAAGCCGCTTCATACGTACTATTCACGAGGGACTGAAAACCACTCTTATTATCCTGTAACGTATCTAAATTTAAACTTATGAAGTAGGCGCAAAAATATTCTTGGAATGATAAATGACTAAAGCCAAATACATTTTCTCCATCTTCTACACCTTTGGGTATTAAAAAGCCTGTTCTATTTTGTAAATAATCGACCAAGTTATTACTATGTTCAGATAATGAATCAACATCTATTATTTCAGATAGCTGTAACTCTAAAAATAGCTTTAATTGCGATTCTTTTACTGTAAAAAAACTGCTATTGAGATTTGGTTTCGGTAGGCATTCTCTAGCTTCTTCTAATTCAGCTTCATCAAATGAGACTATGTTTTTGTCCGGTAAGCATAAGTCTCCTGCATGCATAAAATAGGCAAGCTTAGAGAGCCAGTTCTTAATATCCTGGTAGTCATATTCATGACTTAGTTTGTGTTCTAACCTTCTAGCTTTATCCATTGACTCTAGATATGTTCCAACAATTCTCTGGTATAACTCAGCTCTACCGTGAGGTAATCGACCTCTACGCCATTGAATAAAACAAATTAAGTTAAGCAATACAGGTATTCTCGATAAAGCATTTATCTGAATTAATTGAGCACTAATATTAGTGATATTTTCAATAAACTCTTTTCTTAGCTCCATTTTAGGAGGTAAGTATTTTTTTACCCAGTTTTCTGAAAATGCCCTTCTCTGCTCTGGAGAAAAAGGTGCCAGATATAAAATAGTGGGTAAATTTAGAGCTTTATCCAAAGAGACTTCCATATCGTTACTTAACTCATTATCCGCGCTGATATTGGCTATCATTTCTTTTCTGAATTGTTCAATACTGTATTTTAAAGGGGTATCTGCCTTTATAAATTTACTTCTTATATCTTTTTCATACCAAAAGCTCTGATTATTAAAACCAACAATACGGCTGGTCATTAAAAGTCTTGTTTTAGGATACTCACGCAATAATTGCTTAATTTGCTTAGCAAGCCAACTTGTTAACTCGTAAGAAATTTCATCCAAGCCATCAATTAAAAAGAAAACTTGTCCAGTAGTTAATAAATCAAAAAAGCTGTTTTTAGTGTTCTTCTCATTTAATATCAAATTAGAGAGAGCATCACCTTGCTGCATAAATATTAAATTTATGAATTCTTCATTTGATAGCTCAGATAAATTTACTTGTGATAATTTACGTACAGTAAGTAAAAGAGGGAAAAGCGGGCCTAAGCGTTTTTTTGCATAATTGTCACTCCAATGGCACAGTGAACAAACCAGCCATTTTATTAATGTACTTTTACCAACTCCCGGATCACCCAACAAGACTGTTCTTGGGTTTTCAACTATTAAATCAGCGACACTATTTAGAGGCAAAGACTTTGTCGCTTTATCATCTCCATCAATTTTCGCTAAATATTCAGCTGTAAAACGGGTTTTGCTTAGTTTTGGTATAACGTAAAGTTCATCAATGTGAACTAACTTTTTGTCACCATCGCTATCATCTAAAGCTAAGCCTTGGTTATCTAAATAGCGCTCTTCTTTTAAAAATTGGTCTAAATAACGATACAGTGGTGATTTTTCTAGATCCTTAAAATCACTAACTATTGGGTCTATAAACTTAGGTACAATTCCAGAAAACAGATCCACAGATTGTTGTGTCCACATTTAGTTCACCTGATTATGGTTAAAGTAGTTAACAAATTGATGCATAATTTCGCTAATAGTCTTAGGTGTAGATTGAGTATAAACATGTAGACCTGTTACCTCGTCAAATAAAGGCTTTAATTTGAAGATACTTAGATCACTTGGGTGCTCATATTTTGCTTGAACATCAGTAGTACGATGATCCTTATTTAATTCATAGAATGCAGAGCTAGGAGTACTATAATTAGTACCTTTTTCTGATGTAACAAAGTCAAAAATATCCCTAGCTGCATCAGCTCTTAATTCAATACTTTCGTATATTCTCCTGTAACTTACTGAAAGGCTAGAAATAATGAGAGCTATAGCAGCAAAAGACTCCGATCTTTTTGGCTCTATTATGTTATTAAACTCTTTAAAAAGTGAACAATTTTCATTAATAACACCCTTTACATTTGATCCATCAACTTTTCTTAAATAGCCTGCGAGTTTATTAGAGATCATTTTTAACCGCCTAGGGTTAGCCGGCAAAACATCATAGCTTTTCAGTATTTCGTTTAAATCCGCAATAACGGTAGAGCCATTTTCATCCTCAAACAACAACTTTAGATGGGATATAAAAAAATCTGATTTTTGTTTTTGATTAGGAATGGGTAAACGATAAGCTTCTTGACATAGCTTTTCTAAATATTCAACACCGAGGTAGCTATATTGACTGTCAATTTCGCTTTTCCTCTCCGACATTAAGTTAATAAACTGTTTCTGTAAAAATCGCTCGATTTGCTGCTGATCAATAGCAAGAACAACTGTGCAATTAGGTATACTCAAATATAGCTTCAATCCCTCAAGCAATTTATAAGCACTTTCTGGTTCACAACGATCTAAGTCATCAATAAAAATTACAAGCTTCTCTTTATTATCACCTAATAAAACATTTACAGCCTTAGTAAGAGCATCATTGATTTGATCTGCTGCTAAGCGACTCATTAGATTATCTTTTTCGTATTTTTCACCGATTTCGCTTATTTTGCTAAAACCCGATAAACCAGTAGCCTGCTTTATCACACCATCTAAAACAGTTAATGCACCAAGTACACTTACGCTAGCTAACTTGCCTGCTCCATCAATAAACTTTTTACTCGATGAAAAGTGATTTTTAATACAATGTAGTAATGCAATAATTGGTGATACTTCATTTTGATAACGCCAAGCTTCAAACCATATACCGGTATATTTACCCGTTTGTTCTTGCTTATTATTAGTAATTTCGGCTGGAGAAGTAGCAGTTACTTTTTTATATACACCAGCTAAACAAGACGTTTTTCCGCTCCCCCAATATCCAGTAATAGCTATAGTGCGAGGGCTTTCTGACTTCTCAATATCTTCAGCTATAGTGGTGACAAAAGACTCCGTACCTAAAAAATGACAAGTGTCAGCAGTTGCCTGATCGTTATGGCTATGTTTTAACGTCATCTAAGCTATCCCTTTCTTTTATAAATTATAATCAGGTTCATATAGTAATTATCAACTATATCAAAATTAAGAGTTCTAAGTTAATCATAACCTACAAAATACTGTTACTTAGACTTTCCTTATTTTAAGTAGTTAGTAAATCAAGAATTAAAAGGCGATGTAATGCTCTTTTAACTTTTGGTACAAATGGTTTAAATCCCTTTACTCATAAATAAGCTGTACGGATCTAGCTCATAATCACCAAACGGTTCACACTCTTTAAAACCAAATTGAGTGTAAAGCTTTTGTGCGGGTACAAATGCCTCTGCTGTTCCAGTTTCTAAACTTAGCTTTTTGTAACCTCGCAGTGTTGCCTGCTCAATAATATGCGTAAGTAACTTAGCCGCTATGCCTTGGCGCAAATAGTTACTTGATGTACGCATTGATTTAATTTCGCCATGAGTGGCATTGAGCGCTTTTAATGCACCTACACCCGCTAAATTATTATCAATCCATAAGCTATAAAATGTTATGTTGGGGTGAGTCAGTTTACTCACATCAAGTGCATGTACGCTCTCAACAGGTGAGTGCTTTAGCATATCGTTGTGATGCGTTTGTAATAGTTTTATGACGTGTGGGTTTGAAAGCTCACCTGTTCTTATTTCCATTTACAACTCATTTTTCCGTGTATTAATATTTAATATAAAGCGCTAATAACTTTATATTTAACTCATCATTACTTGAAGCTAAAACGCTACCGACTGATTTCGAGTGTTCTAAGTCCCCTATTCGTATCTCAAACCTTTGATTATCAAAACTATCAATAAAAATATGTACTTCTTTATCCTCATCATAAAATGATGCGAAGTTGTCTGTAATGAGCATATTAAATATCATAGTTTCTTCCTTGTAGATTAAACATAAAATAATGATCCCCTAGGACAATTTAAAGTTACAAGGCTTATAACGAAGGATTGCTATAAATTTTAAAATATTGATAAAAAATATTCTTTCTCGAAACTCCTTTAAGTGAAGAAATTAGTGGAAATAAAAATCTCTTGCTATCTAGTATTTCTATTTTCCATTCAGTATCGCCAATAAAATGAAAATTTAACGTGTTCGAGTTTTGAATATTATAATTTCGAAAAGATCCCGTTGAATACATGCTACCAATCGTAGCTGAATCAACAATATCAAGGCGCTCATTCAAGAGATGGATGTGAAGCATATCCTCGTAAGGAATGTCATCCGTCATAAAGACAAGGTATTTACAACCCGCTTTAATACAAAGCTCCAAATAAGTACCATCAACAACTTTATCTGTTTGCGTATTATTTAAAAAGATACAGCTCTGTTCTGGAGACTTAGGGATTGTCTTAAATACTTGGCTTTCAAGTATGATCATCTTTTTCACCTAGCTATTACTTTTGACAGGCCAATTCTCGCCCACCGTAGCCTATCACGGTCTACAACAAATGACATTTATGCAGAGGTTGTTTGATTTGTTCCTTTCACCTCGAACCTAGAACCTCGAATATAAAATCACATCAACTTCCACACAACAAACGCCATAGCAAAACCAACCAAGTACACCAAGCCTAACCAGGTTAAGCCACGCAAAAGTAGACTGTGTTTAATCGCAGGCTTTGAGCGAACTAGGCTGAAGTTAAGCCATGCAAAAACCGGTGTGGTTACAAACGCAAGCGTCATGGCAAAGGTAAGCATGGGCCCAAGAGCTGATTTAAAAAATAAGATCACCGCCATACCGGCCAATGCTTGTAATATAAGCCACGTATTTAAGCTGTGTTTTGATTGCTTAAAGCCTAGAAGTTTATGCGATTCGTTAAGTGTGCGGGCGTAACCGTCAAGCACGGTGAGTGTGGTGCCAAACATACACAAAAACGCGATGGCTGATACCAAAGGCCTTGCCCACTCGCCAATAGTAAGTGCATACATATCAATCAGCTGTTTAGCAAAGGCTACACCGCCAAGCTCTATATTACTGCTTTGCCCATATTGCACTAACGCACCTAAACTAAAAAATACCAGCGCAAGCCCGGCGGTTAACCAATAACCTACATTAAAGTCGAATAAGCCTTGGCTTTTAGTCACACTTTGCTGAGTTTGTTTTTCTTTAAGCCACAACGAGCTCAGTGCCGATATTTCAATAGGCGCTGGCATCCAGCCCATTAAAGCAACCATAAAGCCCAACATGGCAAGTTCATACGGTGAGGGCCCAACATAGTTTACAGGTGCTACAGGGCCGTTATTTATAGCAATAACTAATGCGGTTATGGTTGCTATAGTAAGTAGCCCCATAATAGCTTTTGCAACGTTATCGAGCACTTTAAAGTGCCCTAGTAATAATATAATTAAACACGCAGCCAATATTAACCAGCACAATAAGGTAACAGGAATACTAATAGGTAATGCGTAGTGTAATAAGCTCGCAGTAAGCAACAATACGCCCGCGGTATTTACCACAGCGGCAATAATATTTAATACAATAAAACTGTAAAAATAGCCAGGCCCTTGGTTTTTATACCCTTCGACTAAACTATTTTTAGTAGCGAGTGTGTATTCCATACCAAAACGAAAAAACGGGTACTTTAAAACGTTAACCACCACAATAAGCCAAAATAGCTGCCAGCCAAATAATGCGCCAGCTTGAGTCGATGCAACTAAGTGTGAGCCACCAATGGCAGCGGTAGCCATTAAAATACCTGGGCCGAGCGCTCCTAACCGAGACTTCCATGTGCTTTGTGTGTACTGCATTAACTTCTCAAATTTGGTGTGTTATCTGCTTTTATTATTAATTTTAATCATTAATAAACTGTGTGAATGCATAACTTACCTAATTTACAGACAATAAAAAAGAGCCCTTAGGCTCTTTTTAAAAATAACACATTGTTAGTTATTAATTTAAATCCATCTCTTGGATGATTTCATGTGCTATTTCAGGTGTGGTACTTACAGGCTTTTCATGTAAGTTCGCTTTTATTTGCCCTTTACGATGCTTTAGTGCGGCATCGAGTTTTTTAGCTGCGCTGGAAATGGCTGGGTACATAACCTCGTTTTCCCCTTTAACCGATATTCGCGCACCTTCATAATTAGTACTAATTTCTGCTTGGAACTTGTGATGCTCTTTTGAAAGAATAATGTCGAGCGCTATCAATGATGGAAAATGACTCTCAATTTTAGAAAACTTTTCGTTAATGTGTTCTTTAATAGAATCAGTAACGTCAACATGGTGACCAGAAAGATTAATTTTCATAGGGTATCCTTTTTTATGTTACCTCACAGTTAGTATTGGGGGCTAAACGAATTAACACAAGAGAAATAGCTAAATTTTGCAATTATTTATTACCCCACCTGATTTAGATCATTCATTTAGCATTAAGTATGCAAAAAGCCGCGTGATAGCGGCCTTTCAGAGGTGCTGATAATTTAACCATTCATGTAATTAATCTGTGTATGAACAGCAATAATCAGCAAAATCACTTACTTTTACATGGAAGCTGACATTAGCATCAACATTAAATGACTCACCCGCATTAAATGTTTTCCACTCGCTTTCACCTGGTAATAACACATCCCACTGCCCTGCTAACAACTCCATACACTCTTTTTGGTTAGTATTAAACTCAAATTCACCGGGTTGCATAAAACCCAAGGTTTTCGCTTCACCATTTCCTAAAAGCACAGTTCGGCTTGATACTTTGCCATCAAAATATACATTGGCTTTTTTAACCACACTAACGTTATCGAACTTTGGCATGTTAACTCCTGTTATTAATTTATAATTTTGCTACCTCCACAGTGCCTGATACACAAAAACCTTGCAAGTTAAGTGCTGTGAAAATTACTCACTTAGCAGCCAAAAGATTAAAAATGAACGACTTTATAGGGGAGTTTGCTTCGAGCAACGGGATGCGAGTTTCGAACAGTACTTTTAGTGATTTATGGACAAAGAGAACTAAAAAACGCTGCGCTTTAGAGAAGTGATCAAACAACTATTTTTTATAATTTGGGTTTTGTATTACCTCATTTTCTTCTCATTCGCTTCTCTTCGTTCAAATTAATTTTTAATGATTTGTGCACAAAGAGGGCGATGAGACACTACGCTTTAGAGAAGTGATAAAAGTACAGCTCATAAAAAAGCCCGCCCTGTTTACACAGCGCGGGCTTTTAAAACACTAAAGTAATTAATTAAAACAATGCGTTTGCTTTGTTAACTACATTTTCTACCGTAAAGCCGAAGAACTCAAATAGCTCGTTAGCTGGAGCTGATTCACCAAAGGTGGTCATACCGACTACGGCGCCATTTAGACCTACGTACTTGTACCAGTAATCAGCAATACCCGCTTCAATCGCTACGCGACGTGAAACGCTTGCTGGCAATACGCTTTCTTTGTACTCAGGCGATTGATCTTCAAACGCATCAGTACACGGCATAGATACAACACGTACTTTTTTACCCTGCGCACGTAGCTCTTTCGCAGAGTCTTGCGCTAGTTGTACTTCAGAGCCGGTTGCAATCAAAATAAGCTCTGGGTTGCCGTCACAACTTAGGATGTAACCACCCTTTTTAACGTCGCTTAATTGCTGTGCATCACGTGCTTGTTGCTCTAAGCCTTGGCGAGTAAAGATTAATGATGTAGGACCGTCTTTACGTTCAATAGCTTGTTGCCATGCAATTGCCGACTCAACTTGGTCACATGGGCGCCAGTTGTAAAGGTTAGGCGTTAAACGCATGCTGGCAATTTGCTCTACTGGTTGGTGAGTTGGACCATCTTCACCTAAACCAATTGAATCGTGCGTGTATACAAAAATGCTTGGTTGCTTCATTAATGCAGCCATACGAACCGCGTTGCGTGCGTATTCCATAAACATTAAGAACGTTGCACCGTAAGGGATAAAGCCTTTATGAAGTGCAATACCATTCATAATTGCCGACATACCAAACTCACGCACACCGTAGTAAACGTAGTTACCACTTGCATCGTCTGCCGTTAAGCCTTTAGAGCCATCCCAAATTGTTAAGTTTGAACCTGCTAAATCGGCAGAGCCACCCATAAACTCAGGTAGTAACGGACCAAATGCGTTTAATGCATTTTGTGATGCTTTACGTGATGCTGGATTTGCCGGGTTTGCTTGTAACTGCTCAATATACGCTTGTGACTTTTCAGCCCAATCAGCAGGTAAATCTGAATTTGTACGGCGTTTGTATTCTGCTGCTAGCTCTGGGAATGCTTGCTCGTATGCGGCAAATTTCTCATCCCAGCTTGCTTCAAGCTGTTGGCCTTTTTCTTTGTTATCCCACTGTGCGTAAATGTCAGCAGGGATTTCAAATGCATCACCCGTCCAACCTAAGAACTCACGAGATGCTTTAATTTCGTCATCACCTAGTGGTGCGCCATGACAGTCGTGGCTACCTGATTTATTAGGTGAGCCATATCCAATTACTGTTTTACAACAAATTAGCGTTGGTTTGTCGGTCACGCTTTTGGCTTCGCTAATTGCAGCACTTACAGCATCGCTGTCGTGGCCATCAACGTCGCTAATTACATGCCAGCCGTATGCTTTAAAACGTGCTGGTGTGTCATCGCTAAACCAGCCTTCAACTTCACCGTCGATTGAAATGCCGTTGTCATCCCAAAATGCCACTAACTTGCCTAGGCCTAATGTGCCAGCAAGCGAACAGGCTTCATGAGAAATACCTTCCATTAAACAACCGTCACCCATGAATGCATAGGTATGGTGATCAACAATGTCGTGACCTTCACGGTTAAATTGAGCGGCTAATGCTTTTTCAGCAATTGCCATGCCTACGGCATTTGTGATCCCTTGGCCTAGTGGGCCCGTAGTGGTCTCGATACCTGGCGCATAACCGTATTCTGGGTGGCCTGGTGTTTTAGAGTGCATTTGACGGAAGTTTTTAATTTCGTCCAACGGTAAATCATAACCACTTAAATGCAATAGAGAATAAATTAGCATTGAACCGTGACCATTTGAGAGTATAAATCGATCTCGGTCAGCCCACTCTGGATTTGTTGGGTTATGTTTTAGATAATCGCGCCATAATACTTCTGCGATATCAGCCATGCCCATAGGGGCTCCAGGGTGACCAGATTTGGCCTTTTGTACTGCGTCCATTGACAAGACGCGAATAGCATTTGCAAGTTCTTTGCGAGATGGCATGAATTCTCCTACCTTTATATGTATTTGCGCGGGTATTTATATACCTCCATTCTTACTTATTGTAGGGGCTGTGTGCAATTAAAAACCCATAAAAATAGGACATTATGAATATTTTTTAAGAACCTTTTACTATTATATATTTTATTTAGACGTCTAGGCGTAAAAAAACTATGCAAGTTCACTTGTTTTAGATAAAATACGCGCCTTAATTTTTTAGCGCTAATACCGACGTTTGTGAAGCGCAATATTTGTGAGCATAATTACAATGGCAAAACATTTATTTACTTCTGAATCTGTTTCTGAAGGTCATCCGGATAAAATCGCCGATCAAATTTCTGATGCGGTACTTGATGCTATCCTAGAGCAAGACTCTCATGCCCGTGTAGCGTGTGAAACTTACGTTAAAACCGGTATGGTTATGGTTGGTGGTGAAATCACTACTAGCGCATGGGTTGATATCGAAGAAATTACACGTAAAACAGTACGTGAAATTGGTTACACACACTCAGATATGGGCTTTGATGCCGATTCGTGTGCAATTTTAAACACTATTGGTAAACAGTCTCCAGACATTAACCAAGGTGTTGACCGTACAAGCCCTGAAGAGCAAGGCGCTGGCGACCAAGGCTTAATGTTTGGTTACGCATGTAACGAAACTGAAGTGTTAATGCCTGCTCCAATTACTTATTCTCACCGTTTAGTGCAGCGTCAAGCTGAGGTTCGTAAAAGCGGCGAGCTTAACTGGTTACGTCCAGATGCAAAATCACAAGTTACATTTGCATACGAAAATGGCAAGCCAGTAGGTATTGATGCCGTTGTACTTTCTACTCAGCATAGCGAAGATGTATCGCAAAATGACTTAGTAGAAGCGGTAATGGAAACAATTATTAAGCCAGTACTTCCTGCTGAGCTTATTACTAGCGCAACTAAATTTTTCATTAACCCAACGGGTCGTTTTGTTATTGGTGGCCCAATGGGTGACTGTGGTTTAACTGGTCGTAAAATCATTGTAGATACATACGGTGGCATGGCTCGTCACGGTGGTGGTGCTTTCTCTGGTAAAGATCCATCAAAAGTTGACCGCTCAGCGGCTTATGCTGCACGTTACGTTGCTAAAAACATTGTTGCTGCAGGCCTTGCTGATAAGTGTGAACTTCAAGTGTCTTACGCTATTGGTGTTGCAGAGCCTACTTCTATCAGTGTTGAAACATTTGGCACAGGTAAATTAGAAGAAGCGCGTTTAATTGAACTTATTCGTGAACACTTTGACTTACGCCCTTACGGTCTAATTCAAATGCTTGACCTTGAGCGCCCTATTTATCTTCCAACAGCGGCTTACGGCCACTTTGGTCGTGACGAATTCCCATGGGAACGCACAGATAAAGCAGACGCACTTCGCGCAGCAGCTGGTCTATAAGCCACTTAGCTAATATTTAAACGGCCCTTTTTAGGGCCGTTTTGCTATGTGTACTAAGTTAGTCGTAAAACAGTCTCGAACTGTTTAACATTTTAGGTATATACTCTGCTTATACAATAAAGCGTATTAGGGATAAAAAATGGCCGACAATTTTCGTGTTATATTTGTAGGACTTGCAGAAGGCGCAGACAGCCAAGCAGTGACCACTGCACTGACAGAAAAGCTGAAAACCTCGCCAGAAAAAGTGGCTGCTTTTTTTGATGGCAAACCGTTATTTGCCCCTTGCCCCAAAGATAAAGCACTCAAGCAAGCTAAGTTACTTTCAACGCTGGGGATTAAAAGCAAACTTCAGCAAGCTGCGGCTACACAAACGGCACCTCAAACAGCTTACGACAGCCAGCGAGATCAGCGCTTATTTGACGCCCTAGATTACATTACCAGTAGCCTAATTCGCCTTGAAGAAAAACTAGAAGATATTGAGCAACGCCTCCCTGAAGTTGAATTATCATTACCTGATGAAAATAATGAAGTATGGGAAGATGACGATTTAATGCTTGATGAGCCCCTCTCTACTGAGCCCAAAAAACGCGGCAACCTTGTTTTATATTCGCTGATTTCTACAGCCGTAATATTGCTTATTGTACTTACTATGTACTTATTATTTCCTAATTTATTCTCTTTTTAATTACGGTTAAGTTATTTAATGAGTAATAATCGCGCACAAATAAGACACGATATTCGTAAAGCACGTAATAACCTATCAAAAAACCAGCAAGAATTAGCCGCCGAATCGCTTAAAGTGAATTTTATTCAACATTTAAAAAGCATAAATTCGGCCAAAAAAAGCCATATCGCGCTTTATTTAAGTAATGATGGAGAATTAGATACCTCATTGTTAATTAATGAATTATGGAACACTGACCAGGCTATTTACTTGCCCGTAATTCATCCATTTAATGGGGCTAATTTACTATTTCAACGCTATGAAAAAAACTCACCCATGAGAGCAAATCGCTATGGTATCTTGGAGCCTAAGTTGAACTGCTCTCAAATATGCCCCTTACCTGAGCTTGATTACGTTCTAATGCCATTAGTGGCATTTGATAAATTTGGTAATCGCCTTGGAATGGGAGGTGGGTTTTACGATAGAACATTGGCACGTTTATACGAACAACACTGGCAACAACCGCAACTTATTGGCCTCGCACATGCGTGCCAACAAGTCGATGAGTTACCGATTGAATCGTGGGATGTACCACTAAAAACGATCATAACACCCGATAAAACCTACTGTTGGTAACAACTAACCTTGTAAACTAACAGCCTATTTTGACACCAATGAGCAGACAACAATGACACAAGATGAATTAAAAAAAGCAGCTGCGTGGGCTGCACTCGAGTTTGTAAAAGAAAACACCATAGTAGGTGTAGGTACAGGCTCAACCGTTAATCACTTTATTGATGCCCTAGGCACAGTTAAAGACACCATCGTTGGTGCAGTATCAAGTTCAGAAGCATCTACAGCGCGCTTAAAAGAGCTTGGCATAGAAGTGTTTGAGCTTAACGATGTAGCAGCACTTGATGTATACGTTGATGGCGCAGATGAAATTAACGCCTTAAATGAAATGATCAAAGGCGGCGGTGCGGCGCTTACCCGCGAAAAAATAGTGGCAGCTGTAGCAAAACAGTTTGTATGTATTGTTGATGATACAAAACTAGTCGATACCCTAGGAGACTTCCCTCTTCCGGTTGAAGTTATTCCGATGGCACGTAGCTACGTTGCCCGTGAATTATTAAAACTAGGTGGTGACCCAGTTTATCGCCAAGGTGTAGTAACCGATAACGGCAACGTTATTTTAGATGTACATAATTTAAAAATTACCCATGCTAAACAGCTTGAAACACAAATAAATCAAATTGTTGGCGTAGTCACCAACGGCCTATTTGCAGAGCGCGGTGCTGATAAAGTAATTATCGGCACTAAAAATGGGCCACAAATTAAATAGGATATGGTTATGAGTAAGGTATCGTTAGCAAAAGACAAAATTAAAATTCTCTTGCTTGAAGGTGTTCACCAAAGCGCTGTTGAAACGCTAAAACGTAACGGTTATAGCAATATCGACTACGTTAAAACATCGTTGCCAGAGGACGAACTTATAGAGCGCATTAAAGATGTGCACTTTGTAGGGCTTCGTTCTCGTACTCATATTAACGAATCTGTATTAAACGCAGCTGAAAAGCTAGTTGCTGTAGGTTGTTTTTGTATTGGCACAAACCAAGTAGATTTAAACGCAGCGCGTGAGCGCGGTATTGCGGTATTTAATGCACCGTTTTCAAATACTCGCTCTGTAGCTGAGCTTGTACTTGGTGAAATATTGCTGTTATTACGTGGTATTCCACAGCGTAATGCCGCTGCCCATCGTGGCGGCTGGTTAAAAACAGCTAATGGCTCGTTTGAAGCACGCGGCAAAACCTTAGGTATTATTGGTTACGGTCACATTGGTACTCAGCTGGGTATTATGGCTGAAAATATTGGTATGAACGTGGAGTATTACGATATTGAAGACAAACTATCTTTAGGTAATGCTACACAAGTACATAACTTAACGCAGCTGTTGCAACGCGCTGATATTATTAGCTTACATGTTCCAGAGACACCGCAAACTAAAAACCTAATTGGTACAGCAGAGCTTGCCGTGATGAAGCAAGGGTCTATTTTAATTAATGCTTCTCGCGGTACTGTGGTTGACATTGACGCCCTAGCTGAAGCACTAACAGAGAAGAAACTTAGCGGTGCAGCCATTGATGTATTCCCAGTTGAGCCTAAATCAAACGATGAAGAGTTTATTTCGCCACTACGTGAATTCGACAACGTTATTTTAACGCCGCACATTGGGGGGTCGACTCAAGAAGCACAAGAGAATATTGGTATTGAAGTAGCAGGTAAACTCGCTAAGTACTCAGATAATGGCTCAACTATTACAGCAGTTAACTTCCCTGAAGTATCATTACCAGAACTTGCCAACCGTAGTCGCTTGTTACACGTGCACCACAACCGCCCTGGCGTGTTAACGCAAATTAACCAAGCGTTTGCTCAGCATGGTATTAATATTGCCGCACAGTACTTACAAACGGACGAAGCAATTGGTTACGTGGTTATTGACGTAGACACCGTTCAATCTGAAGTAGCACTAAAAGAACTGAGTGCTGTTGAAGGCACAATTAGAGCCCGTATTCTTCACTAAATAATCAGCTATCAGCTATCAGCTATCAGCTATCAGCTATCAGCTATCAGCTATCAGCTATCAGCTATCAGCTATCAGCTAAAATAATAAAAGCCGTACTTGAATAATCAAGTGCGGCTTTTATTTACTGCCACTTTATTTGTATATTTTTGCTTAATGAGCTTTTTACTTGCAGATGATTAGCCTCAATTAATGCAGTTGTGTTCTCTGTAATCTGGGCAAATAAACCGTCCGCCTCGCAACTTATATTATCCAACCCTATCCATGCATTTCGATTGGAGTTCTTAGCTGCATATAAACAATGATCAGCAATGTCAACGACCCGCTCCCAACTCAATGCTTGAGGCCTATTGGGTAGAAATGGGTAGCTTGCAAACCCAATAGAGCAGGTTTTATTAATCGTTT
Organism: Pseudoalteromonas sp. APC 3224; assembly: GCF_030407535.1. Taxonomy (GTDB): domain Bacteria; phylum Pseudomonadota; class Gammaproteobacteria; order Enterobacterales; family Alteromonadaceae; genus Pseudoalteromonas. The sequence continues at coordinate 14,911 of NZ_JASDDF010000005.1, forward strand.
CGCTATCACTAATTTTAAAAGCGTGTTTTTCTATAGCCGCTCTAAGTCTTTCGGCTAATTCAGCGGCATTATTACGTTCTGAAAAACGTGCAACGACTAAAAACTCCTCTCCGCCCCATCTAACACAATAATCTAACTCTCTAAATATCTGCTTTAAAACGTCCTTTATCTGCATTAATACGGCATCTCCGGCAGTATGGCCATAAACATCGTTAACTCGCTTAAAGTGATCAATATCAATAAGGAAAAAAATTAGATCGGCATCTTTAATAGTTGCTAGTGTTTTTTGCTCGCTGTGTTCAAAGTATTTACGATTGACCAGCTCTATATCAGCAAGTAAGTTATTGGCTAAAAATCGTCTATTGTAGAGTCCGGTTAATTCGTCGATAACACTTAACTTTACTAACTCTGCATTCGCTTGTTGTAACCCTAAAGTACGCTCTGCCACTTTAAGCTCTAGTTGCTCGTTTACTTTTTTAATAAAGTGCACTTTTTTATATTGCGCGCGCACAAATAACCAAATAGCCAACACAACTAAGACTACATAACCGGTGTAAGCCCACCACGACAACCAGGGTGGCGGTAGCACTTTGATTTTTAATGCTGTAGCAGTTTCATTCCAAACCCCATAAGGATTACTCGCTTTAACACGTAAAATATACTCCCCAGTAGGTAAATTAGTATAAGTTGCACGACGGTTTTTATAATCCGTTTTTATCCACTCGTTATCTAAACCAGCCATTTGAAATGCATATTGGTTTTTTTTCGAATTAGAAAAATACAGACCACTAAACTCAAAAGTAACTAAGTTTTGCTTATGAGTTAACGTTATTTCAGAAGTACTGTGAATTGCTTTTTCGAGGCTATATCCAGATCTAATGTTATTCACAATCTCTGTTTGGGTAGCCGTTTTACGTTTAACTTCACCTACTGGTACCGACTTATTCGACAGCAACATATCAGTAAAAACCACCTTTGGAGGTCGACTATCAATTTTAATATCATTTGGATAAAAACGATTAAACCCGTTAATACCACCAAAAAACAACTCGCCCGTTTTACTTTTAAATGAGGCATCGGCATTAAATTCATTGCTCTGCAAGCCGTCGCTAACGTTATAATTTTTAAAGCGTTTTGTTTTAGTATTTAAGTGCGAGAGTCCTTGGTTAGTGCTCAGCCAAATACCAGTATTATCTTCTTCAATTCGGTAAATGACATTATTTGCTAAGCCATCTTCTTCAAAATAATGAGTGAAACTTCCCGTTGCCTTATCAAGTAAATTTAAACCACTGGCTGTCCCTACCCAAATATTACCTAAATGGTCTTCTTTGATTGCGTAGACGGTATTATGACTTAAGCTTCGAGGGTTAGTATCTTGATGAGTGAAGTGAGTAAACGTTTGTGTATCAGGATTAAAATGATTAACTCCTTTCCATGTACCTAACCAAAGGTGACCACGACGATCCTCGGTGATCACTCGGATGGTATCATCATTTAAACTATTACTATTATTTGGATCATGATTGTAGTGAACAAACTGCTCAGTAAGAGGATTAAAACGACTCAATCCTTGCCATGAGCCTAACCATAAATATCCATCGCGATCTTCTGTTATTACACTAATAGCTTCTCCACGAACACTATTTATATTACTTGGATCATGGCGGAAGTGCTTAAATTTCTCTGTTGAAGGATCAAAACGACTTAACCCTCCTTGATCGGCCCCAAGCCACAAATAGCCTTGCTTATCTTGGGTTATTGCGTAAATACGATCGTCGTTTAAACTGTTGCTGCTGGTGTCATCATGTCGATAATGAGTAAACTTCTCAGAAGCTGAATTAAATTTATTAAGCCCACCTCCCCATGTACCTATCCATAATGACCCCTCACGGTCTTGGGTAATTGCTCTGATCATATTATGGCTAAGGCTGTAAGGGTCTGTTCTTTGATGGTTGTAATGGGTAAACTGCCTAGCAATTGAATTTGAACGATTGAGACCTCCGCCGTCCATTCCTACCCACAAGTTATCATGCTGATCGTAAATAATTGCTCTAACAATATCGTTGCTTAAACTATTAGGATTTGTTGCATCATAACGATAATGAGTAAATTGTTTCTTGGTAATATTAAAATAATTAAGCCCACCACCTAGCGTAGCTAGCCATAGATTACCTTGTTTATCGGGCGTAATTGCATCGACATTGTTATCACTTAAACTGTTGTCGTTATTTGATTGATATTTATAATGGGTAAACTTTTTTTCTACTAAATTAAAATAACTTAAACCGCTACCACGTGTTCCTATCCACAAGTTATCTAAATCATCTATATGAATGGCACTAATAGTATTATTGCTAAGACTATTTATTTGATTAGGCTGATGACTATAATGGCTAAACAGTCCTGTTTTTGGACTGAAATGGTTAAGGCCCCCATTCCATGTTCCTATCCAAAGTGAGCCGTTATCATCCGAAGTTATAACACTAATCGCGTCATCGCTAATACTATTTTTAGTATCAGCTTGATGGCGATAATGAGTAAACTTTTTGGTACTGGGGTTAAACCGATTCAGGCCACCTTTATCTGTTCCAATCCATATATTGCCTTGCGAGTCTTGGGTAATAGCGTGCACTGAGTTATCGCTTAAACTATTTGCATCGTTTGGATCATGCATATAACGGATAAACCGCTCAGTAGTAGGATCAAAACGGTTAATACCACCTCCTCGTGTGCCTATCCATAATTCACCGTCTTTACCTTGAGTAATTACCTTAATATAGTTATTTGATAACGAATACAAATCATCTTTCTGTTTTTTAAAGACCTTAAACTCATAACCATCGTAACGCGCAAGGCCTTCCTCAGTTCCGATCCATAAAAACCCTTGCTGATCTTGTAAAATCGCTTTTGCACTACTTTGTGGTAACCCATTTTCTATTGATAAGCGCTCAAAACGCACAGCAGGACCTGCAGCTAATACAGATGGGATCGAAAACACAATAACAAGCCACATTATGCACAAATACTTTATTTTTTTACTCAAACAGAAAACTCCAATTACCAGGGGCTGTTGTATTTCAGAATTAAAACTTGTTTCACCGAGGGGAGACTTTATCACGCTACGAGTTGGTAACTTAGTAGGCGAAGAAAATAAGCAGGCAAAGCTGCAGCGTCAAGCCCATGTCCCTTAGCAGAATCCAAGCAATCACCTTTCATTTAAAATAGTAGGTTACTTTACAAATATATATAATATTTAATTAATAAAGACACAAAAAAGCGCGAGCTAAACTCACGCTTTCATTATTTAACATGTAAAGTCTGGTTAATAACTAGTGCTTATTTGCCTTTAACTTCTAAGTTTATAAACTTAACCAGCTCTTCAGGTTGCCCTGCTAATATCATTAGCTGCTGATTTACTTCCATCATGGTTTTACCTTCCGGTAGTTTAGCCGAGACACTAAGCGAATTTAGGCCTTTAGCAAAGTCAGTTAATGCTTGTGCTATTTCTTCGGTTACCGGCGCTTGTTGTAACTGTTGAGCCAGCATCATTTGCATTTGCTCTAGTGTCATACCTTGTTTGGCTAGCTCACTTTCTAGCAAGGTACTTAACTCACCTTGATTATCGAGCATTACACTCAAAGTACGTGGCTCTAACTTGCTCATTGCTTGCATAATAAGTGTTTGCTGTTGTAACTCTTGCTCATAAGTAAGCGGGGTATCACCTGCTGTTTGCTGAGCTTTGCTTATTTCTAGTGAAGCATCCATAAGCGCTTTAGAATTAGCCAGTCCCATATTCATATCAATGCTGGCAATATCGTTGGCGTGTAGTTTAACAACTATATCGCTGTTTCCAGATTGTTCATCGTAATCTAATGATGAGTGTAAATCATAACTGGCCGAGGCAAGTTGTGTATTTGTATCTGCTGGCAGTGTAGCGACAAAACCTTCATCAAATTGGAAATTCTTTAGTGTAAAAGCAGTATGTGGCGATATTTTATCGGTTTCGTAACCTGTTACTTCCACATGCTCAACTGTGGCAATATTTTTACCCTCAGGGCTAGTCACTTCTATATTGCTAATAGCAACACTATTTGAAATAACACTCGCCGATAGCTCTGCATAGTTAAAGCTTGCACCTGTTTGCTCGCTAACCAAAGCCAACTGCTTATCAACCTCAGCGCGTACCTCTTGGGTTGCTACATAGTTTGCATAGCTTACGCCACCCACACCTGCAGCAATAATCGCGGCTGTAATCACTAATTTCTTCATGTTATTTCCTTATTCTGTATATAAGCGGTATTACTCTAAAGAGTAACATTGCTCGGCAGTCGCTGTAAGCGTTAATTTATTAAGCTAAGTAGCTCGTGCACTGTTTTAACTGGCGTTATTTTAGCACCTAGCCCTTCCATGGATTTATGGTAATTACGAAATGGGATAAATATTTCAGTAAACCCATGTTGCGCCGCTTCTTTAACACGGGGCACACCACTGTCGATTGGGCGTACATCACCATTTAAACTTAACTCTCCCATAATACAGGTGGTTCGTGGAACAACGAATTCGTTTAAACTACTCAAAAGTGCAGTAACAAGCGCTAAGTCAATACAGGTTTCTGATTCATCAATTTTTAAACCACCGACAATATTAAAAAACGTATCGTGGAATATTTTGGTTTTAGTGTGCTTACGTAAAATACCGGTAAGCATTTTAATCCGATTCATATTTAAACCAACACATACTCGCTGTGGAAACTCTGCCTCGGTTTCTGTGGTTAAACACTGAATTTCAAGTAGTAAATTACGATTTCCCTTACGAATACAGGTAATCGTCGACCCTGGTGACTCGGTGGTTGAACCCGATAAGAAAATTTCACTGGGGTTATCAACACTGAGCATTCCGCGTTCACACATTTTAAAAATACCGACAGTATCTATATCACCAAAGCGATTTTTATTAGCGCGTAGGGTGCGCACTTGACCATCGTTGGTATCAATATGTAACAGTGCATCAACTATATGTACTAGAGTTTGCGGGCCGGCTATTTCATTATTCTTATTTACGTGAGCAATAATAAACATAGTCACGTCGTTTTGCTTACAGTACTGTGTTAATGCCTGAGCAGCACTTTTCACCTGAGAAGGCGAACCAGGGCTACCATTTGCGGTATCGGTAACAACTGCTTGAATGGAGTCAATAACGGCAAATTTAATTTTGTTTTTATCAAGCTCTTCAATAATAGTTTCAACACTGGTCTCAGACAGTAAATAAAGTTCATCTTCGTTGTAATTAAGCTTTAACCGGTTAACCCTGTTTTTAAACTGCGACAGGGACTCCTCAGCAGTACAGTAAAGTGATGGCATACGCTGAGACATTCTTGCCACTAAATCAGATAGCAGCGTTGTTTTACCCGCCCCAGGATCGCCAGAAATAATATTAACTGAGCCGGTGGTTACACCGCCACTTAGCACACGATCTAGTTCACCAATTTCAGTAAGCTGTTTTTCAGCCTCTGCAGTGGCTACATCATTAATCTTTTTAGAACCACCACCAATGCCGCCTGCATAGCCACCTACACTTGCACGAGCAGCTACCTTTTTGTTTTGCCCTGCAGAGGGTTTAAACTCTGCTAAAGTGTTCCACGCGCCACAGCGACACTGACCTTGCCAGCGTTGATAGTTCATGCCACATTCTGTACAAACAAACTCTACTCTTGCCGCTTTAGCCATTTAAACCTTACCTACTATTCTTTATTTTGAAATACACAGTGTTAAGCGCTTATTTTGCCATTGCTGGCTCTACCTTAGCAACAACGTCTTGTGGATCAGCGCATTTAGTATCACACTCACAGTATGCTAATGTAGTTTCACTTAACCTACTTTAGGGCATGTTTCTTGCTTTAAAAAACTAATTAACCCTTGCCAATTAATTGGCTATTAGAGAATAACAATAAATAACCTGAACTCTGGTTAAGATATTTACTAACATATTGAGTCAAAATAGATATTTGTGCTTATTTTTCTCTAGCTAGAGATTTTTAGTGAAAACAAGGCGAAATTACGCGTCAATAGCTAGCCTATTGCAAGTAAACTCAACGCAGTTAGCGCTGAAAATAGCTGCTTGAGATGGATTTATTATCCGGAGTTCAGGTTAAAAACAAAGTATAGTTACGCATAGTATTATGGCCGCATTTGGCGGCTTTGCGAGATTCGATTTATTAAATATTCTAATAAATAATTGTAACAGTATACCTACTTTTTAAATTAGACGGTGACGATTTATAAATGGCTGATGACGTATTGCTTAAGCATGAAGCGCTTGTAGATGAATTAAAACAGTATTTAGGAAATCCTAAATTTGATCTCATTTTCAAGACAAAAACCGCCGAGTTAACTAAACCCGAGCAGTTTTTAATAAAAATGGAAATGTCGCGTTTATCTCAGCCGATAGACCGTTTTATTGATCTGCGTAGTTTAGTCACTGGTCAAGTAAAACCTTATGAATACAAAGGCAAGCAGCACTTTATGGATGACACCGCTATTGAAGTATTTGAAGCGGCTATAAAACAACATAAAGATTACACTCTTGCAGTATACGAAGCGGTAATGAATACCGAAAATAATTATCGCGTATTACAACAAAAATCAACGACTACCCCACCTAAAGAAATTGAATCATCGCGCGAATTGTCTACCGATGTAATTAAATTTGCAGCTTATGAAAATCGCAGTGAAGAGCGGATGAATTACTCAATTAAAATTACTATTGAGTATGACGGACAAGCAAAAATCGATGCAAGTACCTCTGATATTTCAATCAGTGGCTGTAAAATTAAGTTAGCGTCGCGCTATCGCTTAAAAAAAGGTCAGCTTATAAATATGCACCTAGTAGGCTTAGAGCAAGATTTTCAGCTTGGCCTCAAAAGTGGCGTTAAATATGAAGTCGTTGCAATAGAAAATACCTCAGAAGAATTTAATCATATCCGCTTGAAGCGTACATTTGAAGAAAATAACAGCGCGTTTGATCGTTTTTTAGAAAGCTTTATTCATGGCAATAAACGCCGTTATAAAGTGAATTTAGATAACACCCTCGATGCAGTTATTTCTAAAGGGTATGAACAATATTATATACCTAGGGTTAATTCTTTATATGTTTTTATTAGCCAGCAAAACGGCGTTTATTATCCTAGCCTGAGCTTAACTACTGAAAACAGTTTATTTATTCAGCGTTATTTTACTGATGAACGCAAAAAATCATGCCTTTACAATGTGTTAAATCATAAGCGTATTCGTACCTTGGCGCTAAAACCGATTGCAGTAAAAGAAGAGTATTTGTATACCTTTACCCATGTCTCTGCAGGAAAAATTTATTATTACTCAGCCACTCGCTCAGAGCTTGAGCAACAAGCAAAATTAAAAGCGTTATTTTTTGGTTTTGGTAGCCGAAGAGACAGTTGGCGCTGCTTTAAATTACAACTAATGCCGAGTCATACTGAAGATGCTTATATTCCTTTATCTTTACCTAACTCTTTAGGCAAAGATATTGAAAAACTAAATAAACCACCTTCACCACGTGTTGAAGGCGCAATAAAAGACGTTAAGTATTTAATGCTACTTACCCAAGTTGGTAATGAGCATGAACAACAACATTATCAACAATATGAATTTGATAAAGCCTTAGCCAATAAATTGAAATATTTTGGCCACAGTAAGCACGCATCGCCACCGGAACTTAATACTGTGCCTCTAGAGTATGTAAATCTTCGCTCTAATAAACGCTATTTATACAAAACTAATGTTGTGATTAATACTCGTGATGCGGTATTACATGGGCATACCCGTGATTTTTCAATATTTGGCTTACAGCTAGAGTGCAATCAAGAAGTGAACTTTAAAAAAGGCGATATTGTTTCGTTATCATTTCCTGATTTGCAAAAAATTACTAAAAACTATTCATTAAATCTTATTCAATATGAAGTAATGGCTGTGAGTAAATCGCTGACTACCATTAATTTGAAAGCGTATGTAGATAAAGGCTCATCTCATACTGGGGTCGATTTTTTTACTCTTTTAATAAGTAGCAATAAACAAAAATTAAAAGTAGCAGAAGAATCACCTAAAGTACCCGGGCTTTCTACAGCACTTAGAAATATGGTAACCAAAACGCTTTGCCAGTTTCCGATTTATTTACATAAATCAATGGCGCATTTTGAAATTGGCGCTATGGGATTTGGTTTATATCCAAGCCCACTGCATATTATTTTGCAAAATTTTTCCTTATTAAATGCTAAAACAGACTTATCGGATATTATTACTAAAGCGCATATTATTGATGTGATCACCCCTAATATTAAAGAGCGTACCCGCCAAGATCCGCCATTAGAGTTTAGTTTAATAATTAACTTTGATCCTAAAAAAGATAATATAGCGGATGCTATTACCAGCCAATGTGTTTTAGGTACTGACTGCAGCGAGTTTAAACAGCAAGTAAGAAAAGGGCTTAAATCTGAGCTGATTTTTATAATGCGTTTATATATTTCACGCACTGGTCGACTCGATACTGACTACCTAGCAAACGAGCTAAAATACGTCAGCCAATACGCAATTCACAAGGCCAAAGACTTAGAGGATGCTTTGTGGTCTGTATCAGGTGTTGGCGATATTATTGATGTCAGTGATGAAGCGCTTGAGCATTTAGCGCTCAACCAACAACAGGTTGAGCAAATGTCTAGACGAAAGCTCATCTGGTTAAATCGTTTACGTTAAACCTTTGATGTGTTTAGCGGAACCGCCAGCATATATAACAGTTGCAATAACGAGCCTTGGCAAATAGCTGCTTGGGCTTGCTCAACTACTTTTGGTTTACCATGTACAGCAACGCCTAAGCCAGCTTGAGCCATCATTTTTAAATCGTTTGCGCCATCGCCAATGGCAACCGTTTGGCATTTTTCAAGCCCCAGCTTTTGTTGTAGCGAGTTTAAAACAACCGCTTTTTGCTCAGCATCAACAATCCCACCTAACACTTTACCTGTTAGTTTATCGTCTTTAAATTCAAGCACATTGGCATGCACTTCATCTAAATTAATCAGCTCCTGTACTCGCTCAGCAAACGGCACAAAACCGCCCGATGCAATCGCTAAATACCAATCATGGTGTTTTAAAATTTGGCATAACGCTTTAATACCGGGCATTAAAGGCAGTGTACTTTTAAGCTCATCAATTAAACTCTTTTCAATGCCTTCAAGCTTAGCAACACGCTGATATAAGCTTTCACTAAAATCAAGCTTGCCTGCCATTGCCTGCGCGGTCACGCTGGCAACCTCGTCATATACATTCGCCAAGCGTGCAATTTCATCAATACACTCAATAGTAATGGCTGTTGAATCCATATCCATTACTAATAACCCAGGTTTTTGTAAATCAGGGGGACAGGTTACTTGCACTAACTGACACGCCAAGGTATTTGCAAAAGTTTGAAGTTCAAGTGGATTTATTACACGCTCTGCATTTTCTATATAAAAACATAATGCCGGAGATAACCCTAAATCTGGCTGATATTGACAAATAGCCGTTACTTTTTGCTGGTGAGCCGCAAAGAACTCAATAATGCTATTAATATGCTGAATATTAAAATCACCGCCAAAGGCAATACTAAATAACCCGTGGTTTCTGTTTGGTGTTGTATTTAGTGGTGTAAAAACACCTTGTTGGTAGCTAAACCATTTATTAAGAATAAGTGATGATGATAATAGCTCAGCGCTTTGCTGTGCCATGTTCGCGTTCGACATGGGATCTCCGTTTATATTTCCTGACATTTAGCTCATTGATAATAAGGATATGAGATACAAAATTCGCCATCAGGGGGGATTTAGGGTTATAGTGTAGTTGTAACATCAAATCAAAATGCTGTCAGCAGCATAAACGGTGACTATGAAAAATAACCATCTTAAAAATCCACTTACAGCCTCGCAAAAAAAGCGTCTAATTCGTTTATTATTGGCCGCTGGCTGCTTTGTATTATTAAGCTGGGTAGGAATAAACAGTAGCTTTCAAAGCCATCAACTACTATATGATAGTGCTGATAGTGCAGCCAAGTCACTCACTCAGTTTATGGCACTGAATGCCAAAAACCCGCTGATAGAGAAAAACAAATCGCAGCTCACCACCTTGTGCAACAATATCAGTAAAGATGAGTTTGTTCTTTCAGCCACCATTTATGATAAACAAGGTGTAGTGCTTGCAAGCAGCGATAATTGGCAATCACATCATGTATATGGCTTACTACCAGACTCATCGCCTGGCATTAGTAAGTTAAAAACACCGTTTGTTGAACAAGTTATTTCTGACGACAATCGCCCTATTGGCTTTGTATCTATTACCTATTTAACGCGTGCTGCGGTATCTTCAAGCCATAACCATTTTCACGATTTAGGCCGCCAAGTATTACTTATGCTAGTGATTGCTTGTATTTTTACTTGGCAATTAGGCCGAGGGTTAAAACGCTGGCAAGTAAATCGTTATATACAAAAAACGTCAGAGCACGAATCATAAAGCTGCTCAGCTAATCGATATTTATCGCTATTTGGCTTTAAAGCATAGAGCGCATCGAACACCTTAGGAATATGCAATGGGGTATTTATTTCTCCCTGATAACCATTTAGCGGCATTGAAGGTGAGTCAGTTTCCAGCACTAAATGCTGTGACTCAAGCTTTGCTACAACCGCACGAGTTTTAGCAGCCCGCTCATAGGTGATAACCCCACCCACTCCAAGCTTAAAGCCCATTTTTATATAATACTGTGCTTGTTGTATTGAGCCTGAAAAAGCATGGATCACACCGCCATTCTTAGGTTTACAACGCTTAAACGATTGCGCTATTAAATCATGGCTTTGTCTGTGATGCACAATCAGCGGTAACTCTAGCTCATTAGCAAGCGCTATTTGTTGCTCAAACAGAAAGGTTTGTTTTTCAAGGTTTTCGATACTGCGATCTAGCCCGCATTCCCCAATAGCCACAAGCTGAGTTTTGTTTGTTTTAGCAAAGTTATACAGTGATTCTAAGTGCGATTGCTGATGTTGCTCTAAAAAATAAGGATGTAGCCCTGCAGCTATTCTAATTTGTGGGTAGGTTGCTTTAAACTCGAGTAGTTTTTGAGACTGCGCCAAGCTAATGCCTGGCACAATAAATTGATTAATGCCCTTTGCTACACAGGCATTAATAAGCGATTCCCGATTTGTATCAAACTCACTAAAATCAAGATGACAGTGTGAGTCTATAAATTGCAAAACCAGCAGCCAACTAAGGGTTTAAGCGCGTTATTTGCCAGCTATTGTCGGCTTGACGCTGATACATAAAGCGATCATGTAAACGATGCGCTCCGCCTTGCCAAAACTCGATTTTTTGCGGCACAACACAATACCCACCCCAAAAGTCAGGGAGCGGAATTTCACCTTTAGCGAACTTATTTTTCATGTTGGTAAAGGTTTCCATTAGCACTTTACGCGACGAAATTGGACGGCTTTGTTGCGACGCCCATGCGGCTAATTGACTTTCTTTAGGTCGAGATAAAAAGTATTTAGCAACAGCCGATGTAGGTAATGGCTGCGCTTCACCATACACAATTACTTGGCGCTCCATAGGGTGCCATGGAAAGTGCAAGGAAATTTTGTTATTGCCTTTTAGTTCTTGCGCTTTACGTGAACCGGTATTGGTAAAAAACACAAAACCGTTATCATCTAAATGTTTTAGCAACACAATACGCTGTGAAGGCTGACCTGTTTCATCGACCGTAGCGACCACCATAGCTGTAGGATCAGGCAAATTACTACCAACAGCATGCTCAAGCCACGTTTCAAACTGCTTAAACGGATCATCAAGCAAGTTGTCTTCACTAAGCGCATCTTGCAGGTATTCACGACGAATATCTTCGAGTTTCATATCAAATCCTTCTTTAAAAGCTATCAGCTATAAAATTGGTGAACATTCCGAACAGTGTCAATATAAAATTATCTGCAAGTGTAGGAGTGCTAGCAAGGCGGTAAAACTATTTATACCAAGGAGCATACGGTTTGTATGTGACTTAGGCTAAATAGTTTGACCAACGCAGCTAAAGCGAACTACACGCAGCAGACGCTCACCTAAGTAGTTTAGTCTAAGATAAGGCGGACACTCGACTTATCCCTATGAGCATACGTAGTTGTATGTGATTAGGGTCAGTCGAGTGGACAACGCAGTATTAGATTAAAATACGACGGTGATTACATTTGCTCCATGACTTCGATACCTAGTAGATCTAATCCTGTTTTCAGCGTATCTGCCACTAAATTACACAACACTAAACGGCTATCACGAACACTTGGCTCTACGCCCTCTTTAAGTACTGGGCAAGCTTCATAGAATGTCATGTATAGACTAGCTAGTTCGTATAAGTAACCACACAATACGTGCGGTGTGGCTTCATTGATCATCAGATCAAGGACTTCTTCTAACTGCAATAATTTAAGCGCGAGGGTTTTCTCTTGCGGCTCAATAATACTTACATCGGCTTTTAAGCTTGCAGCATCAACGCCTGACTTACGGAAAATACTGCGAACACGCGTATAAGCATATTGTAAATAAGGGGCTGTTGCGCCCTCAAAACTTAGCATGCTGTCCCAGTTGAAAATGTAATCGCTGGTACGGTGCTTAGAAAGATCTGCGTATTTAACCGCGCCAATACCCACTTTACGAGCAATTTCACTACGATCTTCGTCAGATAAATCTGATTCACGCTCAGCGAGTTTGGCTGCTGCACGAGTAATTGACTCTTCAAGTAAATCAGCTAATTTTACCGTGCCGCCTGTACGAGTTTTAAATGGTTTGCCATCAGCGCCCATCATGGTGCCAAATGGGCAAAATTCGTAACTGGTTTCATCGCGTAATAAGCCAGCTTTACGCGCAGTAAGCTCCACTTGATTAAAGTGAAGGCTCTGGCGCGCATCAACAAATATCAAAATACGCTCAGCGCCTAACTTGTTTGAACGGTAATCACACGCGGCTAAATCTGTGGTTGCATATAAGAAGCCGCCACCTGATTTTTGCACGATAAACGCTGAAGGCTCACCGTCTTTATTTGCCAGCTCATCTAAAAATACCACTTGTGCGCCTTGCGACTCTACTGCAATATTTTTATCTTTTAATAGGCTAATAATATCGTTAAGTTCACTGTTATAAGCACTTTCAGCCATAATATCGGCAGGCGTAAGGGTTACATTTAAACGCTTGTATACTTCTTCAGAGTGCTTCACTGAAGTGGCAATAAATAGTTTCCACAGTTTTTCACAGTGAGCGTCGCCACTTTGCAGTTTAACTACGTAGTTACGTGCTTTATCGGCAAAGCCTTCTTCGTCATCAAAACGCTTTTTAGCATCGCGGTAAAAGGTTTCTAAGTCAGCAAGCGCAACAGTGTCTAAATCAACGCCTTGGTTAATTTGATCTTCTAAATGCGCAATCAACATGCCAAACTGTGTGCCCCAATCACCCATGTGATTTTGACGTACAACGGTATCGCCTCTAAATTCAAGTGCGCGTACTACCGCATCACCAATAATAGTTGAGCGTAAGTGACCTACGTGCATTTCTTTTGCAAGGTTAGGCGATGAGTAATCAACCACTACTTTTTGTGGTTTGGGGTGCTCGTTTACTGCAAGTTTTGCGTGGTTATTAGCGGCTTGTACGCTTTGTGCTAAAAACTCAGGCTTTAAGTGAATATTAATAAAACCAGGGCCAGCAATTTCAGTTTTTTCGGCAATGTCGCTTACATCTAACTGATCAATAATTTTTTGCGCCAATTCACGTGGGTTACTTTTCATTTTTTTAGCCGCGCCCATCGCGCCGTTAATTTGGTAATCACCAAACTGTGGGCGTGTGCTTTGCGTAACCGCTGGGTTAGTATCTTCTGGCAGGCCTGCGGCGGTCATAGCGGCAATGGCTTTTTCTACTAAAATAGTACGAATATTCATTATATTATTTACCTTTGTAAGCCCGCCAAAGCAGGCTTTGTGTTAATTCTAGTTGGTCAGTTCTAGTTTTCACGCGTGTGGTTAAATGTCACTTCAGGGTAACGCTCAGTCGACAAATTAAGGTTTACACGACTCGGCGCGATGTAAGTTAAATTATCGCCACCATCGAGTGCTAAGTTGCTTTCGCACTTACGCTTAAACTCTTCAAACTTTTTAACATCATCACAGCTAACCCAGCGGGCTGTATTTACATTAACGCTTTCGTAAATTGCATCAACGTTGTACTCAGCTTTTAAACGCGCTACAACCACATCAAACTGCAACACACCTACCGCACCTACAATTAAGTCATTATTAATTAATGGTCTGAATACTTGTACTGCGCCCTCTTCTGAAAGCTGTACCAACCCTTTTAATAACTGTTTTTGTTTTAATGGATCGCGCAGGCGAATTCGGCGGAACAGTTCAGGGGCGAAGTTTGGAATACCGCTAAACTTAATTTTTTCACCTTGGGTAAAAGTATCACCAATTTGAATCGTACCGTGGTTGTGTAATCCAATGATATCACCAGCGTAAGCATCAGCCGCACGCTCACGATCGCCTGCCATAAAGGTTACCGCATCAGAAATACTAACTTGTTTACCGATACGCACATGATTCATTTTCATGCCTTGGCTATATTTACCCGATACAATACGCATAAAGGCAATACGGTCGCGGTGCTTTGGATCCATGTTAGCCTGAATTTTAAATACAAACCCAGTGAAGTTTTCTTCTGTGGCTACAACTTGGCGATCTTCAGTCTCACGTGGTAATGGGGTTGGCGCCCACTGAGTTAACCCATCTAAAACATGATCTACACCAAAGTTACCAAGTGCGGTACCAAAATACACAGGCGATAACTCACCCGCTAAGAATAGATCTAAATCAAATTCGTGTGATGCACCAATAACCAACTCTAACTCGTCACGTAATTGCGCTGCAAGTTCATCACCAATGGCTTGGTCAAGCTCAGGGTTATCGAGCCCTTTAATGCTGCGTACTTCTTGAATAGTGTGACCTTGACCCGTTTTATATAAAATGGTCTCTTCGTTATGGATATGGTAAACACCTTTAAACTCTTTACCACAGCCAATGGGCCAAGTAACAGGTGCACAGGCAATATTTAGCTCTGTTTCTACTTCGTCGAGTAGTTCCATTGGGTCGCGAATATCACGGTCACATTTATTCATAAAGGTAACAATAGGCGTGGTACGCAGGCGTGTTACTTCCATTAGCTTACGGGTACGTTCTTCTACACCTTTAGCAGCATCAATGACCATTAAACACGAATCTACCGCGGTTAAAGTTCGGTATGTATCTTCAGAGAAGTCTTCGTGTCCTGGGGTATCAAGTAAATTAACTAACGCATTGTTATATGGAAATTGCATTACAGAGGTAGTAACAGAAATACCACGCTCTTTTTCCATTTCCATCCAATCCGACTTAGCATGCTGATTAGAACCACGGCCTTTAACCGTTCCAGCTTTTTGAATTGCTTGTCCGAATAACAATACTTTTTCAGTGATAGTGGTTTTACCCGCATCCGGATGCGAGATGATCGCAAAGGTACGGCGTTTATTAATTTCGCTAAGGAGATTTTGGTCTGCCATTAAAAAGGTTCTTTTAGTTGATATACGGATGTATTTATATTTTAGTATGCTGAGCTTTTAAGGCTAAAAACAAGCTAACCTCTAAAGCTCAACATACCCCAACAAGAACCCAAATTAGTTCTTGTGATGCTATCCGTTAAGTTAATCGTAATTGAAGACTATTTTCGCTGATCTTGGCGCTATAAACAATCAATGGTTTTCTAATCGGTTACCATTTAGTCTTAGCGAACGCCAATACTAAGTTTAGTGTTTGCAATCGTTGCTTCTTCAACTCATGAACAATTGTGGCTAAACCACAAATTACTTTGTTACCAAAAATCGATGATAGCTTGTTTAACAACGCCTATAAATGAGCATTCAAACGAAGCGCTTCCGCGATATGTATAGTGTAACGAGACCTTGCCTACTTACCAGAGCAAGTCTGGCTAATCTACTGCTATTTGATACCAATATGACGAGCCAACTCAGGCTGGGTCACCCCAGTAACCTGCAAGGCATGGTTTAGTCGTTCGGATAAAGTTTTCATAAGCCCGTAGCCTACAAATAAAACTTTAGCCTTTCAATAATTTTAACTGTAACACTCAATCTTGTAACAGTTATTATTGTAACAGGAGACGGTAAGGAATTGTTCAATACGACACAAAAACATCTTCGCCGTGCCATTAACTTGGCCAGCGGACGATTAACACGAGCCATCATCTGTAGTGGTTAGCTAATTTTGCCCACAGTTATAGAATCTTTACATCTAACCTCAGATTCATGTAGTGCTAAACCTGCATTCTAATGATATGGCTTAATGTTTGTTGTAATATCCGTTAATATAATAACTCACACTATATTTAGCGTCTTTAAAGTTCTCATATCCAACCTTTGGCAGCCACTCTGTTTGCTTGATAAGCCCATCGATTCCCTGTCCAGATATACGTCACATCGCCGCTCCATAACGTATTCGGTTCAACAATATCAAAATGTCTATCTAGAAATTTAGGATTTCAAGATGCTCATTACCATCCCGTTTATGTTGATGTTGTGGTAATTGGCAGCTCTCTAACTTTAGTTTAACCATCAGCTTAGCGGCGCGATAACGGCTTAACTCAAAATCGTTGTTCGTTGCAATTGCTGCGATTATCCGTGCCCCAGCTGAACCGCCACACATTGCATGTATAACTTTAACTTCAGTTTCTAACCTTACTTGCTATTGTGTCGGCGTTGTATCCCGTATGGCCCAATACTTATAGCTGCTACGATGTTCATTAAACACGCTACACAACACGCTAATTAGTTAACGCTCTTGTTGATTTAATTTCTCAATTAATGAGAATTGTTCAGGCAGTCGGACATCAAGAGAGCCGTGGTGAAGCCAATGGTGACTGATCACTACGCTCTTACTTTAATTGAGTAACCCATTTACTTACAGTTGATTTACCAACACTCATAGCTTTGGGTGCTTCTTGTGTATATCCTTGATCCAAAACACAATTGCCTATATAGTCACTTATCTAATTTCTAACTATAAACTTTTGACAACGTGAAAATTTACTTTATTTTATCTGCATACTTAATGAATTGAATATCACTACATGGCAACCATATACGAGAGCAAAACAACTGAAATAAAGCCGTTCACGTATAGAACCCTTCTAATAACGCCTGATGAAAATAGTGAATTTTCAATTAAACACTCTCGACAACAGCCAAAGCATACTAAAAAAGTTGTCTTATTGAATTTGGTTGGTAGAACCTCTACAGACGATATAGACTCTTACGAATCACTTGAACAAGCTAATCTCTTTCCACTAGCACACCACATAGATAACGATAAACAAGAATATGAACAATACAGCAAAGGCTTAGTTCAGCATTTTTTATTCTTAATAGAGTTACAGCGATTATGGAAATCTGAATACGACGAATTGATTGACTTACCTAGATCTAGCAGGGGTAAATTCTCGTTCAGAAAAAGCGACAAAGATACGCACCAATACCGTGAAGCACAAATAAAGGCTTTGCTTGAACCTATTGACCCAAGTCAGGCGATAGCTCGAACTACAGCAACTGAATATATTGGTGTTGTAGTAAAGTTTTATTCTTTCCAAATCAGAAATGGTTATAAGTTTAACAAAACTCCATTTGAGTATGAGGTTGTTTCTATACAATATCAAGGCGACAGCACAAGCATTGGTGCCTATCTTGGTAAAGATGTACACATAAAAGATCTGCGATTGAATTTAGGAAAGTCTAGAGGCAATGAGGGCGGCGCGCTATCTTCAAGCCACAAAAACCTGAACCCCATAACAAATAGAGAATGGCAGGCTGTAAGGAATATTCCAACGAATACAAGTCAAGTAATCAAAAACGTGGCGGGTTAAACAACCACGTCCAACTTATCAATTGAATACTGCTTATCCTTTCTTGTTGCACGGTACACAGGTCTAAGAAAAGAGGAGGTGGCAAGTCTCCATAAAAGCCAAGTAATAAAACCTGACGAACGCAAAAAGGCAATGAGGTTTGGCGTCGCAGGTAAATATGCCTCATTGACGAAAGTTCCTGGTGCAAGCAATAAGTCCAGGCAAACACTTATACCGACACGTATCATGCAGTTTTTTTACGAATACACAAGGAACGATAGATACAAAAAGCGCATCTCTAAATTTAAAGAGCATTGTAGAATAAGTCTATTAAGTTTTTTCGACAAGCTCTGTGAGAACCAACTTTATTACTGCGATAAATTAAGCGTGAAAGTTGAGTTTCTTACTAGTTGTTATCACCAGTTTTTGCTGTACGTGTACTTTCAAAAACTCCGATCTCGACACATTACATAACCTGCTCGTAAACATTTTTTATGGATTTTGAACAAGACTCAAGGAGGAGCGCCATTCTTTAATTTTCAATTCATTTAAGCCAATAACTATGGAGTCTTGATGCCTTTAAAAGACATCAACTCTTTTTCGGCGCATGCGCCTAATTTTATATTTAAGCAAATATTTATGAACCAAATACTAACATTAAAAAAATATCTATCTTGTTAATTTCTCTAGGGAAAACCATCATTCTTTTAGTCTCCTGAAATATAATAATAGGGTTTGTTATCACAGGCTCTGCAATATTCAATTCACTCCGCCTTCTCCTTTACCCGACATGTTTATCTTTGATGCTTCTGACCTACTTCCTTCTGAAGTTTTGGCTCAATTTTTAGAACTTAAAAGTAGTATTGATGAGCGATTTTCTGAAGCTGTACCCATACTAGTTTTGTTAATCCCCCCTTATTCTGAAAAACAATCACTTTACCAACTAGGAATGATTGATTATTTAACATCTCCGGTTGTTCCTGAAGAGGTATATTTTCGCGTCTATAGTGCATTACATTACAGCGCTGAGAGAAAACTCATGTTGTTAAAAAGTAGTGAGTCTAATTGGAATAGAAAATATGACATGGTGAAGCGCGCAAAGGCTTATTTGTTGGATAATATTGATAAAGAGGTCAGTTTAGAAGAACTGAGCAGATGTCTATCTACGAATAGAAGTTCTTTATCGGATGCATTTAAGGAATACTCGGGTACAACCATTTTTACCTGGTTGAGAGTTCAACGCTTTCAAAAAGCGGCGTTGATGCTGGAAACGACAACATTAAGTGTTACTCGAATATCAGAAGATGTTGGCTATGGTAATTCTAATAACTTTTCTGCTGCTTTTAAGAAGGAGTTTGCGCTGTCACCATTGCAATATCGGAAGCAAAAACAACAACAACAACAACAACAACAACAATCCAAAGAGCTAAGTGCTTTATCTCATCCCTGAAACAAAGCATGCTCGATTAAGCTATCGGATTAACCACTAGCTTAACTATTTGTTTAAAGGCGACGTCGCATATTTTGTTGATTGTCGCCTTTGTCATTAGCGAGGTCGTCAATAGCTGAGTTTTGAATACCATTAATTCTCTCTGTAATTCAAATTCAAACTCGAGTTTTGATATCAGATTTTGTGTTCTAGCTTCGAGCAACTGTTCCAAGGATTCTTTATTAGACTCAATTGCTTTGGTTAAGTATTCAGATACGTTCTCGACATCACCTACAAATGTAGAAGTGATGAAGTCTAGTGTTTGTTGAAGGATATTTTCTGCTTGGCTCATTGATTTTCTCCTTAACTAGCCAAAGGCTTAACTTGCTCGCCTTTTAAAATTGCATACATGGTTCTTTGATATTGTTGCTCTCTGCGTTTGGCGATAAAGTCTGTAACTGTATTGTCATGCTTGTGCTTATTTAGATCTTGTTGCCACATGGTTAACACATTTTCCATTTGGATAATCGACTCCTGGTTATCTACGCGGCTTTTATTAAGTTGCAGTAAAACATTCAAATCGTTGGCTATTAGATGATAGCTTTCTTGGTACCTTGCAAACTTTCTTTCATGTGCTGGCACCAATAGTATTTTTTTCCAATGCGCTTCAATCTTCACGTTTACTTGTATAAGTAACAGTTCTACCTGTGGATCACGTTCTGCGAGTTTACTCCATTGGCAAGCACTCAAAGTGAGCAGTGCGATTAATAAAAATATGCGCTTAATCATTATCATATTCTTGTTCCTTTTAGTTTAAATGTTGGTTTCTTCGGTTGAACCTGTCTTCTGGTACATTCATCCAATTTTGTCTGATGGCCAATACCCGCTGGAATGAATCAGTGTCGTTATCTGCAATGTACCTCTGTATTAGTTTTCTGCTCTGCGGTGTGTAATCTCCTCTATACCTGAGATCGATTAAGACGTCTTTGACTAGTGGGTTGAGTTGCTGCCAATTCACTGTTCCATAAGCTGCGACACAATCTGGCTTACGACAAATTCTTTTAACATCGTTTTCCATCTCTGTATAAGTGTTAACAAACAATGTTTTTTGTTGTTCGATGGATATTTCGAAGTCTTGTAGCTTATTGTCAGTTATGAATGCCTTAGCTCCATCACCGTGTAATCCCGATGCAGAGGCTATAATGTTGGCTACATGGGGCTCAATGCCCGCCTGACAAAGATCATGTGTGATCTTGTCTTTATTTTTTTCTTTGCAGTCATAGCCCCGGCCTATAGTTAAACCTGATGCAGCGCTAGGAACATAAAGTTTACGGCTGTGATAACGGCCACCTTCTGTACCTTCTGCGTCATAAGTAAACTGCCCTTTTAGTTTTTCGTTTTGCTTTGGAGTTTCAGATATGGGAGTGCTATTAGGTAACTGTTTAACGTGTACTTCAGCTCCAACACTTGGAGTTGGTGACGTATTTTGTGAAGCTGGGCTTTTCCTTGAATTCATCAAAGTCATCTGGCTCAGAGATGTTTGTTTTGGTTCTGCTTTGCCAAAGAGTCTTTGGATCTCTTGTAATATCCTGGCAAAGATGTGATACAGCAAGTCTGAGCTAAAGCCCCCCAACAGCGCTATTAAAGGCTTATCTAAGTCAACCAAGGATTGTTCAGCACCGTTGGGTATGGGTTCGAAAGAAACAAGTTCACAGAGTATTAGCCCGCTCATTAACCCCATAAGTATTTTGATCCAATAAGTAACGTTAAACTTGGGATCGTAGGTCGTATTATTTATGTAATAAAACAGTTGATTTAAACAGGAAAAAGCCGCGCCTAAACCAGCACAAGACAACAAGAAGAGTAGATTAAATAGTAGTGTTACCCCGGAAGACTCAAATACCCCCTGGTTTAGTGACACTCTGTTTACTTCTTCTGATAAGGCTAACAAGACAGTTGAAAGCAGAAAAAACAAGGACAATACACTGAGCTGCCTTACTAAGCTTACTGGCCCTAAAAAGCGAAATATGCCATGTGCTTTTTGTTGGATCATGTAAATGGATTTTGGCTTGGCGGGTGCCAGCATATCCGCCATTTGGCTGTGAAATTGAGCTATTTGGTGAAGTTCTTGAGTATTGAGCTGTACTTTGTCCCTTTCTGTTTCAGCCGCCAGCTTGTTCTCAATGACATAGACGAAAGCAATAATTTCGGGAGGTACAGCTGAGCCCGCGCCCGATGCATACATCACCATTGATTTGAGCTCTTCAAATAATCTGTGTGTTACACGTTCTGTCATAAAGGAATTTGTTGTTGGGATAAACGCTAATTTGAGGGGCAGTTTATTCTTTAATATTAAGAGTCAGATGGTCTGGTTTGGTTTTGTTGGGAGCGTTCAATGTGTATAACTTGGAAGTCTTGTTTAAGGTCGCGTTGTTGCAGGCAGAATTTTGTCCCTTGTTTACGCGGTTTTGCGTTTAAAGACTGTAAATTACTTTCTGTGTCGATTTCATTAAAGGGGTTATCGTTGCGTTGTTGCTTACCTAATTCCACCGCTTTTTTTCTCGTAACCATAAGATTGAATATAGTAATTTTATTTTTAATACTATCTATTGTAATAGCTTTCTTTTCATCGTCTAATAGCTCGTATACCAAGTTATCGAGTATCCAAGTTCGACAAGCCATTGCCATATCAATAGTCTTAGCCCCGTCCCCCTCAAAAATCCTACTTATTGTAGCAAAGCACCTAATTTGCTTATGTAAATTATCGTTAATTTGCTCATTCAGTCGTTCTATTTGTTTAAGACTAGAATTGGTGATAGACCATAGACTACTGTATTTAGAAACTAACAGAGCTTTATCTGAAGTATCGGCAAAATTGGCCTTCTCGGGTTGGTAGTTGTTAAGTTCCTGTAAAAATACCATTGGTTCAGGCAATGAGTTAAATGCTTTTTCCAGATTATTGATCAAGAGCGTATATTTCTGGTTTACCTTCACTTTATCTTGGTGGCTATAAATCCCTATCCCTGCCGTAAGTATAGCAGGAAGACCACCTACGGCACCTGACCACATAAGACCCTTGTACGTCTCTTTTTGAATCTGTTTATTATAACCTTTGTAAAAAGTGTAAGCCCCTGAGGCAATTTGCCCTACTTTACTGCCTGCATTTATAGTTGCTCCAATAGTATTTGCATTTTTTTGACTAAGAAGATTTTTAACTACCATCTCTTCGTCCTTAATATGAGTTTTTATTTTTTCTAATTCTATTAAAAAGAGATTCAATTTTTTTTACACACATTATTTTTGTTCCTGTTGTTAAATGTTGTCTTTTGGATGAACCGAATTGACCGAATCGAATAGCTTTATAGGCTTCATTAAATCTGAGTGCCTTACCTGCCAAACCAATCGCCCGGTCACGGTTTCCAAACTAATAAATTGAGGGTGTAAAGCCATCACCATAGGTAGTTCAATCGCGTATAAAACTGGGCAAATGGGGATTACGTATCGATAATAAATGCCATCAAATTCAATGATTAGCTGGTTAGATCTATTAAATAAGTTGATATGGGAAAAATGGTCTGCAGAGCGTAATAAATGTATCCCATAAGGTTTTATCAATTCTTGTTCGAGCGGCGAATTAGGTTTATTACTTTGAGTTAAACCTGTAATTTCCATTGGCAGAATATGCAATGCTTTATGTGGATTATTATGGTTTAAATAAATATAAACGTCTGAGCATGTTAAATTTATCAGACTAATTGAACCGACCAGCATAAGCTCCTCTATACAGCGCTAAAATTAGGGCTTTCGTATTTTGAAAGCCCTTTGTGCAATTATTAACTACCCCTTGTTAGTGTCATTTTTTTTCTGGTTTGTGCCTTCTTCCGGAGACTGATACCAAATTGTGCCATTTGGCGCTGCAACGATAAAAGAAGATCGAGTGATCGTGATGGTTGTAGAGTTACTCAGTACTTGATTATCTTGGCCGCTAATGTCAAAAGTATAAGTTTTAGGCACACCACCTCTGTCTACTTTTATTACGTTAGTCCCGTTATGAAAATAACCAGGGCGAATTTCCAATGCGCGTAAAAATGTTTTCGTCACAGGCTCGAAGCCCACTAAGCTGCCATCTTCCGGTTTTGTAACCGGCGATGAATCTTTCTCTTGATACGTGATTGCGCCTTGTTTCATTTCGGGGATTAGATGTGACAAGCGATTAGAGTTGACCCAAACTTCTAGTTCGTTGCCAGTTAAGTTAACCATAGTCATAGTGCCAACAGACTTATCCGATAGATTTGTCATTATAATTTTTCCTTTTAACTGCTGCTTAAGTATTGCAGCATATATGGGTTATCTGATTTTAAATCAGCAATTTAGGGAATTAAGCGAGCTCTAATTTGAGTTGCTTGTTTTTTGATGGTGCCTACGAGTAAGCCCCTCCATATTCTCTTTATACTTGGTTTTATTAAGCAGTCTTTTCTTGCTTACTGTGTGAGCTGAATGATTGGTACCAAATTTCACCGTCAGGCGCAGCAACGGTAAAAGAAGAGCGAGTGATAGTAAGCACGGCCGAATTTTTTAACACTTGGTTGCCTTCTCCGTTAATTTTGAATTTATACGTCACTTCGTTACCACTGACATCAATTTTTACGACGTTATAGTCATCGGCATCATCTTGGTAGTTGTTGTGAAAGTAGCCTGCTCTTTTTTCGATAGCGCGTAAAAATACTTCTGTGGCTGGTTTTACCCCAACAAACTCAGCTCCGTCTTTAGCTACTACTGGTGATGGATGATGCTCTCTGTACTCTGAGTGATCGATGCGCATTTTAGGGATGATATGAGAAGTTCTGGAAGAATTTACCCATACTTCCAATTCATTGCCGGTTAAATTAACCATAGTAATTGAGCCAACTGATTTATTTGTTTGTCTTGTTTCTACAGACATAACGTTTTCCTTTTTAGTTTTTCCGTAAATTACGGACATGGTTTGATAGTGCTTCCTGTTGGTTGCACCGGTTAAGAGATAAATAGTTGTTTTTGTTTGAGTGAAAAGAGTTAGAGCGCTGACCTTGAGGTAGTCTGCCTATGTTGAACACAGTTTGGTTGATTAAGGTAATGTCTCTTCTGGCTCCTGTTTAGTTTGCCTACATGGCCAAGTTTTGCCATCAGGGCCTGTGATCACAAAGGCATCGTTACTGATCACAACCGTAGCTGAACTTTCCAGTGATTGGCCCTCGCTATCCCCCAACTCAAAATCAAAGGTTCTGATGTTTAGTCCTGATGGCTCTTGTACTCTCACTCTATTTAGACCTTGGTGAAAATACCCAGCCTGCGCATTAGACGAACGTAAAAATGTACGCCCTATTGGATGGTAGCCATACGTTATTTGTGAGTCTTCTGGTACAGGAGATGGAAGGCTTTGAACTAGAACTATAGAGCGAGACTCCATTACTGGTAGAGCACTAGAAAAATCATTCGAATTGACATACACCATCAGTTTTTTGTTCGTTAAATTAAATAAAGTAATAGAGCCTACTTGTGCACTATTCATATTGTTTCCTAAATAATAAAGTTGTTAAGAGGTAGATAAAAAAGGCGCAACAAACGATTAAAGTGTCTAGTGTCTATGTTTTGCCTCTTGCAGTGCAATACTCAAATCGAGATTACGTGATGCACCTAACATGTCGATGCCATACTCTTCTAATAGCGCAAAAAGTTCAGGGTCACTGCTCTTAAGAGTGTTGTGTGCTTGTATGTTTTGGCCAATATTGGAAAGTAGATAGTAGCCAGTTAATACGACGAATGTACCTGGGTTTCTGGTCATTCTCATCAGTGGTTTTAGAAGTACAAATCGCCCTACATGAGCAAAGTGGCCAGGGAACACAGTGCGATAAATTTTTTTACTTTCCCAGTGCTTAACGCCTTGAAACGTATTAATTTTTCTTGCTCCAGTCCGGTATATAGCAGTACCAATTAGCACCTTCCCTACTACTTCAGCAAGGTTGTCGGTAACGACATCCACTACGCCAGTTGCGAAGTGTTTTGACTTATCTTCTAAGCGTTGTAAAGGTCTAAAATAGGAAGCATCTGTATGTAGCTGGTTATCCCATCTATGACTGAGTCGTTGACCTGTTTCTTTTGCTTTTCTGGCTGATAACCACGCTAAATTGAACATTGAGCTAATCGGCTTTTGGCGATCAATGGCCTGATACACCTCTTCTATACCTGTACCAAATTGCTGCATATATCGCCACGCCAAATCGGGGTTCGCTAGTGCCCTTGCCATATTCGTTGGGTTCAATAAAGAAACCGTAGTTCCTACTACTTTGTCTAATACGATACCAGCGCCATCACCGCCGTATTGTATTCCTAATTGTCCTAATTGCCTGACCGCATCACATTTAAATTGGTTAATGTATGCACCTGGCTTTTTGTAGAATGGCAGTGCAGCGATTTCACCAGGCTTGTAGTCTAAGTAATTAAAAACTTGTTCATTTATCCTTAGGAAGTACTGCTGAAGGTCAGCGCCAGCTCGATACCTATGAGCAAGAAATTGCGACTTCAATTGCTGCCAGTATGCTGATGAGTTTTCCAGCAAATTAGGACCTTGGCTGAAAAATAGGTGTTCTTTTTCTTTACACATGATTGCCTCATACGACGAGTAGATTATGAATAAGGGTCATCACACTGTTGCGATGAGAGATTTTGCTGATGTTTAATAGCTTGTATATGAATTGCTGAAGTTTGAATTTGAATGACCTTTCTGCTCAGGGTCATTTTGTTAGAGTTTAATTGAGTAATAGAGTCTATTTGTGTACAACTCTTACAAATATGATCATAAGTTATACACGCTTGTATAACTTATGAAACTTGGATGGTCAGTACCCCAGTCTACTTTCATTCCTTTTCCATCTCTCACCGGAACATGATTCAAGTACGAACCACGGTGTAACCTCATAACACTATTATTCCAATCAGTTTTGGGGTTGCACATTTGTCTCATGAATTTTGACTCGGTAGTTGAGCTACTCGGTAATGCTAAATCAAATGTTTCCTCCATTATTCCACCACCTAAAGTCATTGCAGGACTGTATACTTTATCGTAAAGAGTATCTAAGTTTGTATCACCCATCACATTTATGATCCTGCTCGAGTCACTCCCTGACAGTGAATTTGAAATAGAACTTATATTAGCTTCGTACCAATCTTCTATAGAAGAAGTTTTATATTTATTTGCATGATCGTTTGGAAGATGGCAAACAAGTTCATAGTATCGCTCATTCCCGATTTTGTGTGTTATTACTGCCATATATGTTGATTCACCATAGCTCAAGTTGATCTTTTTTATTTCAACGTCTACAGCTTGATCTATACCGACTCGTACCCAAGCCGTTATATTTTGCAAATGATGTGTTTTATCACCTTGTATATGCCAAGGAGAATCTTTCCTTGTGTATCTTGTATTCAGTATTAGAGTTGTGGGCTGACTTTCATCCGTAACATGTCCTTCTAGCAACACGATAACATCCGGTCGTGCGCGCCCCTCCAATGTACGTTCCATCCATGTTATAAGTTGTTTCCCTTTATTTTGCTCTATATCATCTCCGATCGTCATAGTCGCAACATAATTGCCCGCAAACTTTTTACTGTTAATTGCTTCTTTTACTCGCTGTTGGTATCCCATGACCATAGTATCGTCGTTTTGGCCATGAGTGGACATTACAGCAACTTTGATAATCCTATCCAACTTCGCTTTTTCTATAGGACTTGCCTTTCCTAAGATGGGACGTTCGGCGTCTTTTACTTGTTGGTCAGCCAATAGAGTGGAGGTTTCGAAGTTGATACTATTCCGTCTGTGGCTTCCAGCAATAAGGGGGGGGAGGTTACGCTCATAACAAGCTCTTCTGTATTTAGCCTGCGCTCTTTGGATTTTTTGTAGTAGAACATTGCCTTTTGACTTTTGCGCCACCGAAAACTCCCCTTTCGCTATAGCTTGTTTTGCAGAAATATATGCGCCCTGTTTATCACGACCTGTCAATTTCTTGTTTATCTTTTTTTTCAACTTTTCCTTTTCAAATTCTTTTTGTTCGTTAGCTATCTCTGCAGCTAAGTCTTCTAAAAGCATTGCTTCAGATGCTGCTATTACGGGAGCAGTATCTAAATCTTCATCACCCACAAATTCTTCGAATGCTTCTTTTTGCTCTTCAGCAAAAATTTGTGATGCTGTCCTTTGCAAGGTATTATTACTCCAAGGTAGCCCGTGCTTTTTGTCGTTATCTACTTTAAGTACACCTGATAAAAAACCTCCGCATCCGTCTCTTGTACACCTATTATTTATTGGTAAGGCAATGTACACCTCCCCACAGTTAATGCATATAGTACTCATTATTGTCCTTTTGTTTATTTATAATTTATAGAGCCCAAATAGCTGTATTTTTATACGCTCAGCAATCCGCCCAATAGACGTACCTTGGTCATAAAACCGCTTCAATCAGCCCGTAAAACGAAGAGCGGGAACCAGTTATAAATCAAACGGTATTCAACAGAGTTATCAGTACTCTCTTAACAAGGCTGTTTGTTCACTATTGAAGTTTTTCAAAGCATAGTTACTAAACGCATTAACCCATGATTTTACATGGGCAATACATTAACCAAATTTACTATTTCACCACTACAGGAATTTGTCCTGGGCTTACTACATTAATGCAGCCGCCCCAGTTACATATCAGCTTACAGCTGTTGTTAAGTGTTGGTTTATTACCCGTTAAAACAGTGACTGAACCTGGTAGCCAAGGAGTAGTCGTCATGGGAATACAAGGCATAGGTGTCAGTACTCCTAACGCTGCGGCTGTTGCTGATGCAACAGTTGGGTTAGCTAATGACGTACACATGCCAAAAGGCAATATATTTTTAAAAGGGATATGGTCCATTATCGTGGCCACGGGCATTGTTTGAACGACTTTATTTTCTGGAGTGACGATTAAGCTTGATGGCGCTACGCCAAAATTACATTGCAGTGCAGCTCCCATAGTTACAACTAACGACATTGTTCCAACCTATACTTTTGAGCTATTTGTTGTTCCTTCATGCTCTAACCTTTCTAGTCATTAATCTTGCTCCTGAGTTCGAAATATAATTTTGCCTTCTTCGAGTTGTACCAACTCAGTGTCTTTATCTTTTATTCTCTCTAGGCTCAGCACAGGTTTGTCATCTTGATAGTCATACTTTAAGCGGGTTTCATCTTGTTCGTTTTTGCCAAAGATCAGATGATTTCCTTGATTACCTTGCTCTAGGAATACTCTTGCGCCCCAGTCTAGAACCCGAGTGATCCGTGCTTCAAAAAGTGATATTTCAAGCTCAACTTGCGTTCCTTTGTAAAGCGGAAAGTAAAAGTGTGGAGGCATAAAATTCGGCTTATAACGAATCAGGACCTCTTGGTCATCCCAGACCGGTATTTTGACTCGATAAAACAATTGCTTGGTATTTTCATCTTGTTTGTATTGAAACGTTTTATCTTGTTCTTCCCCTGGCTCAGAGACTATTTCACCTTGTACCGTGATTGGCTTGATGAGATCAGGTGCCCTTTCTCGGTGTACATCAGTTAGTTCTTCTGCTTTATGAGCTATGGTGCATTCATAACTGCTGTGACTCTGATGCAGATCTTCCATTGGAGAAGGTGTGAGTGAGCATAGCTCTATGGAACTGGAGTAAAGCCGGAAAGATTGGTTGGTGCTGAGCATGTTAGCGTTCCAATCCGGATTTTTTAGCGTTAGCTTGCAGCCTGGTTCTAAAGCCTGCAATGGCCACTCTTTTAGTTTTAAAGAGAGCTCTGAGTTACGAGGCTTAAGAAATCGGTTTTCTTTGTTTTTACTGTGTTCAGCGTCCTGTTTTATCGAGTCTATGGTCAGTCGATCAAAATTTACTACTGATACATCATTGCATTGATAAAGTGAGTCTGTGCTCGCTAGATTAACATCGCCATTTAACAGGTTTGTGCTCTGAATTGTTGGCCTTGCCAATAACACTTTGGCACTTTCTATCTGTGTTGGAGCGAGCATGACTTCGGTTTTTGGCTCTGATTTACTGTTACTAATTTTGTATTCATTTTTTTCGTAGTCGTAAATTAAGTAAGCTCCATTTTGCTGTATGTACCAGAGTAAAAATTGATAAAACGAGATCTGTAATGCACCTAACCCCAAGCAGACAAAAGGAAGTTCGCTCTCAGCTTCAGGCCAATCGATATTCAGCGAAATTAAGTCTGTCACCTGCTCTTTAATAGCTTGTTCTACACTTTTTTTCACATAGAGGGATGTTGGGAAATGCTGTAACCAAACGAATTGTGCTGGATCCATAAATTGGCAAACATAATAGCGATAGAGAACCTTGTTTCCTTCAACATCTATGTATTGCTTTTCTTCTAATGAACGTTCAGAGACCAAAGCATTTAATGTTATTTTTTCTGCGGTTTCAGCTTTGGAAAATGTTTCTTGGGCTAATGTTAGCTCTATTTTAATGAGGCTTGGTGAAACAATGCTGTTGATAAGCTTGTCTTCTTTGACTTCATTGGATGTAAAAAAGCCAACTTCGCCGTTAAAACCATCGATTTTCAAATCCAGTTTGCAGTACTTAATATTTCCACCTTCTACGACAAATTCTTCTTCGCCTATAGTTAGCGTCAACCGGCTCGTGATACTTTGTTTAAACATTAGTTCTCCCACATGGGCTTTTGTCCATGACTGTATTGAGGAACTTCATCGTCTAGTGATAATGCCTTAAATGCATTTCGGTCGACTTGGTATAAATCGAATAAAGCTTTGCTGTCATGACTTTGTAAAAGCATTTCAGCCTGTTGAAACTCAGTTATAAACTGTGCTCTGCATTGTACAAATCCCTTAAACAGCTCAGGAAAGTAAAGTTTAGGGTCGAAGTTCGCCAATATTTCTTCAATGTCCGATGCCACAATACTCGCTTTTGTAAGCTCTGAGTCCGCCAATAGGTCCTGAAAAAAGGCTAATTTTTGTTGCAGCTCAATAAGGTGATAAGAAGATGAAGATGAGTCTATGTTATGTTCTTTAGCATTACTTACGCCGTTATTAATTTTAACTTCTTGTTCAGGAATTAACTCGTTTTCATCTTGTTGTTCCAATTCGTGGTCAATACATTGGTCTGGTTGAGTGTTTATCTCTACAGCTGACAATACTCCAGAAAGCTCGTTAACAACTTTAAAAGCATTGCACTGTGACTCTTGCAGTAACAGGTCTAATTTAAGTGCAAAATCTCTTATAAGGTTTACGTTCATTAGCCACGACTCTTGATTAAAAAGTAGCAAGAACTGACGCCATTGCTCTTGTTGCTTTTCAATCATTCGTTTAATTTTCTGCAACATTTTCTTGAATAACCAATATACATGTCGGTCAAAAAAGTCGGCAAACAACTCATTCAATTTCGGGCCGACTAGTTCAGTCGGCTTTTCAGTTACCCAACTATCTAGAATTGCGATAAGCTCCTGAAGGCCAAACTCTGTTAGCCATAAGTCACTGCTATAAATATATACAATGCAGACTCTTAAGTCTGAACAGCCTGCTTGTAGCAAGGCTTTGCTAGTTTCATGGGCATAGTCCAAATTGCCATTGCCAACGGCATCAAATAAATCTATTACTATTTTTCTAAAGTCGGGCGTGTACTGGTATTCTACGTTTAAAGACTGAGTAATTATTGAATAGGTAGTACCCTGCACTGCTTTAATTTGTTCTGTAAATTCATTATTCATCGTGTGCTCGCTTACTATGAGTATTTGCGGAAAACAGGCACAATTGGCCATTAATTTGAGGTTTTTCTAATGGGTGAAACCCCAAAAGCGAATGTGGGCTAGGCGATTTTTCATCTCTAGCCAATTGCAATGGTGTTACCCTTCCTTGAATAAAAACCTCTAGTGGAATCGATAGCGCATTAAAAAGCGGTAAAACGACTCGTTTTAAACGATGATATAATTCGGTAACACAAACTGAATTATTTGGCCCGGTTAGCACGACTTTTAACCAGCCTAACTTTGTTTTTGCTGCGCCTCCTAAGCCCACTGTTTTGCCAATTTTGAACGCCCCCAATTCAGCCCCACTCGATTGCCAGCTAGCTTTAACTTCCCAACCTGTAGATACGAGATATTCAGGAAAAACAGCATCGAAGATCATTTGCACATTGCGGATCGCTTTTAAGTTGGTTTGAAAAAGGCTGTCTCGCTGCCACCTAGGCCAAGGTATGCCGTAATATGAACTCAACTCGGGAAACAGTTGCTTAACCAAGTTTGAAATAAGAATGTGATCAAAAAAGTCAATGTATTGGGTAAAGGCTCTATCATTGATTAATAGCGAATCTCTAAGTTTTAAAAAGTAGCTAGGTAAAGGACCTTGAGGGCTTAACATGCCCATGTTTAACGATAGTATTACCAAAGATTCTTGATCTTGTTCTGTAACTGTAAACCTTATGTCTGTTAACAGCTGAGTCTCCGATACAAGTTGGTCAGAACTTTTAAACCAAATTTGTCTGTAGCCGTGAAACGTTAACAATCGTATTAAGGCTAACAGTTCAAATTGAGCAAGGTTAGTTCTAATGGCTTGCTCTAAGTCATGATCTGAATGTGACACAATGAAACTCTACTTACGCCTTTTGCATGAGGCACGTGGTTAAATAATCTTCTAGTAAATCTAGCTCTTTTTGAATTTCCGTCAGTAGCACTTCAATTTCCTTTGAGCCTTGTTGGGCTTCGTAATATTGATACATTGAGGAATGGCTTTGGTTTAAGATCGATTGCAGTAATACCCGAGTGGTTTGCCACTGGTTATTGTTTAATCTTGGTTTTAATTCACGGGCGATAATCGATACTAAATTAGTAACTTCTGTCGCCAGCGAGCCTGGTATGCCATCTGTATTAGTCATTTTTCAGCTTAGTTTTTTCGTTAGTATTTTCAAGTAGTTATTCCGCTTTTTTTCGTTGCTGTACAGTGCACCTTTAAATCCGCTTTTAACAACAAAATAATAAATTTCTAAAGTAAAGTTTGAGCAACTAGGCTGCGCTAGGTACTTGTCTAATAGCTGATATAGCAAAACACCACCATGCTTAATTTTGAAACATTTAGATTGTAATAACGGCCATCTATTAGGCGCGCTGGTAAATAAAGTGGTTAATATCCATTCGTCCAAGAATATGGCAACTGGTATTAATGTTGACTTAGCAAACACAGGGCCTTTAGCTTTTTTTAACTGATGATATGCGCGGTGAATTAGTTTTAGCATTTCGTTGTGCAGGGCTTGAATTTGCTCTGAAGTCACATTTTCTTTGCTTACGTTCTGGCATAAATGCTGACTAGATATGATTAACCTACTGACTATTAGCCAATATTTAGTGGTCATAAGTTAATTAATATACTCAATTTTGAGCGTCACAGTCTGCGTAGCGAACCAAGCTTCAACCGCTCTTTGAAAGAAGTCTAAAAAAAGTTTAGCCAGTGCCTTGTTATCTTTGTCGAGCTTTAGTCGAATGGCAAATTTCTGTGGCTCTTTTAGTTCAATGACACCTTCATATCCTTCACCTATAATGTCGAACACACTGTCCCACTCTGTGCTTAATATCGTTATTAATGAATGTATGTGCTCAACTGTGACAACTTCGTTATTTCGCAGCTCTAATAGTGATGTTAAGTACTCTATAGAGCGCTCAGCTTCACGGTGTTTTACTTTTGTGCCAGTCAATTGCCAATCTAAGCCTGGCATATCCATTTTTAAAGGGGCTACATGGGTTTTCTGCCAAAACGTGTTACTAAAGCGAGGTTGGTGCCATAGTGCTTCTACCTCTACATTAACTGGGTTACTGAACGCTTCAGGTAGATTGAGATCTAATGCTAAATTAGGGCTAGCGCTCCAGTTTATTCCATAGCTAGGAATGGCGTTATCCACGGATAAGCTGTTGTGTAAGACACTAGGTAATAAAGGCGTTCTATTTTGTCCGATAAGTTTATACACGCCCAAAATGGAATGTACTTCTGCGTGCTGTTCTTGTTCTTGCGTAAAAACAGGATAATTCACTTTTTTGCCATCCACTTTTATCCTCTGAGCTGCTTTTTTCTGTAAGTTAATAACTGGCACACAAAAAGGTTTAAAGTTGCCCTTCTGCCAATTTGTATTGGCATCTACCCTGACTCTTAGGTTTACTGTCAAATACCGCCATGTAGCAGGCGCTTTTTGCATATCTATGTCTATGCAGAACTGAGCTTGAGGAAAGTGAAAATATTGCCTACAGCTTTCAATTGGGTTCATACCTGGGTAAAAGGCTTGTTGGTTCATTACTTTCTTACAAGGGTATGGAGAGTCCATTTTGTCAAAAGTTATGTAACATTCTGCTTGCTCAACTGCTTGATATAAACTCATGGTTTGCTGAACGTCCTGACATACATCTAGCAGTATAGGTAATTTACCTGGTGAATTTTGTTGTTCACTTAACGCTTTAAAGTTGAGTTTTAAATTCAACTCTTTAAGTCCTTGTCGCTCGGTGGTTAGCCCCTCATAAACCAGAGGAGCCACTTTCATCTCTAGACAGGTAGAGAATACTGCTAAGTCTTTAGATTCAGACTGGACAAACAGTTCTGTCCCTGCTTTCAACGATACGCTATTTGGTAGTTTTTCATTTGGTACTAGATTAAGGATCGATTTTGCAGGCAGTGGTGCCATCATGTAAGGGTGAATTTGCCCAATTAAGTTAGCTTGATAAGCTCGTAATGCTTTCTGTCCTTCAATTTGTGCGTGAGCGCTGCAATAAGCAATGGCTTCTGTTAATCGTTGTAACTCTGGATCATCTCGTTCCAGTGCCTGTGTTTTGTACTTGCCATAATAACTTTCACGGAAGTCTCTAACACCTTGTAATTGCTCAAGGTATAACGGGTAAATACTGTCTTTATTCATTTTTTTAACCGGAAATCGTTGGGCTATGAGCTAGCCTAGCTTGACCAGTTCTCCTTGGATGGTTGTTAGGCTTCCTTTGACTGTTGTTAAGTTGCCCTGTAAGTCCGCTTTTGCGTTGGCTTTAGCTGAAAAATTAGCGGTGGCTTCAATGTCTACATTCGAAGCGGCTTTGATATTTACTGCTTGATTTGCAATGATCTTAGTATCCTGAGTAGACTCTAGCGTTATACCCTGCTGAGCTTTCATTTTAGTATCTTGTTTAGACGTCAATTGAATGTGATTTTCTGCGTTTATTTCTAAATCTTTGCAATGTATTGAGATCTTGTCTTTTTCCATTTTAATTGAACTCGGGCCTTCGTTTACCAATAACTCAATGCTTTTGGGATCTTGTTTGATCTCGCTGAAGTTATTACCATCGGTGCAAGTTAAGGTAATACCTTTGTCATTGAGTTGAACCGTACGGTTATTACCTTCTTTGTCCTTAACTTCTATGGTTATGCCTTGTGCAGAAACTTTGTCGAGTTCAATGCTGCAAATCAGATTACTCATAATCAAGGCTCCGATAAAAATTTAAACTCACTACATTCTCCTTCAACTCGTCCAACAACCAAAAAGTGCCATCGTTTAGCTTGGTAAAATACATTCACTTCATGAAGCTCTAGTCTGGGTTCAAACAACTCAATTGTTTTAGCTATGGCTAACTCTAGGTCTTGCAACTCATCTTGAGAGCATAAGGCGCCGCTCTTTCTAGGTAGACCTAGATGATATTCAAAAGCGCCATATTCTAATGTGATTGAAAATAAGTTTTCTAAGTGTTCTGCCACTAAATCCTTAGTCGTTCTAGTGTCATTGTTTTTGACGACGGCAAACTTAGCCATTAATCTCATTGTGACAGGTCTCTACAACGATATAGAACTGACTGCTACGGAATTCGTTTTGGCCGTAAAAACCTATGTTCTTATCTTGTTTAACTTGTAACCACTGGTTATCTCCAGCAGTCGTATCAACCGCAAAATAGGTGGATGGCATACACGGGCTCAAAGCTTGATCTAATCGTTCTTTGGTTTGTTTGTTAAGCACGCGATTAAATGTCACACCAGGTATATTATGTAACGTAATAATTGGGACTTGAGCCCTGCTCGTTGCTTTTAATGGAGGTTCAAAAGTAACTAATATTTGCTGATCTTCGTTCCATACAGCCAAATAATAATTTGCCCGATTTAGAACAGTAATTGGTGCTGAATAAATCCCGTCTTTTTCTTCTAGTTTTACGACTTGGTAGCTGAAGGATTTTTTATAGATTAGACACTTAAAAGCATCGAGTAACTGAAAAAACGTTTGCCCCAACGCTTCATGACGATACTTAAACCTATGCCAGTCTGGGCGAGAGAATTCATTGCCGTTAAGCGCGCATTTAGAGTTTATCTCAGGCCTATACAGTGGCTCTTCGAATTCACCTTCTTGTTGTTCTGGCTCCTTTATCTGTCGCTGGATATCTAACTCTAGCTGTTGGCAGTTTCGATAAACTTTCAATAATGTGTAAAGGTGTAGTAGAGATGCAAATAGGTCATAGGGATGTACTGAAATTTTAGCTTGTGCGTCCAAAAGGCAATCTAATAATTGGCTTAACGAATAAAGCTCTCCAAGCAATTGAAACTGTAGATTTGCCGCAACAGAGTGTTTAATAGGCGGCTTGGATGCTATACCAAATTCAATTTCTTGCTCTAGTGCATCTAGATAAAATCTCAGTTTCGCTATATAAGGTGCAAAAGAAGGAGTTCTATTTACTTGTACTGTCGCTGGAATGAATTGTTCATAGAGTATCCAGTTCAACTGCTTATCCATAAACATTTCAGCAATTTTAACTTGCGCTAACAGCTGGAGATTTAAAGTTTCATCCGTCGATTCCGCAGAGCTTGCACTGGGAAATGAAATTAGCTCTAGATAGTAAAATCGCTTTTTTACTTCGTCGACTGCTGTAATGGATTTATCATCGAAACAAGCGTTAGCTTCATCCATACCGTTGGAGCGTTTATGTGTATAAATATTGATTCGGATATCAGCTCTGTTCTTATCTTTGGGTAAGACTACTAGTCCTTTAGTTGTTAGCAACTGAGCGTTGCCTCCTAACTCAATGAGTTCTCCACTTTCTAGAAGGTAGCTCATTGCCGACAGTCTAATTGCACCTTCCATCAAGTCTGATTCATCAAAACTAAGCTGTAATACGCCAAAGAATGGCTTACCTAAGCTATCAAATCTTAATTTCGAGTTCGTTAATAATGAAAGTTCTTGTGCTTCTAAGTGTTCTGGCAGTAAGGTTTGTCCCCTGCACCAGTCTACTGCAGCTAATTGGTTTAACATCTCGTTATCCCTTTATTTTGTTTGAGGCGTTGCCGAAGCAACGCTCAAAAACTTATTATTTACTTACTGAAACACCCCACTTTTTAGTGATTTTGGCGTCCTTGTCAAAGGCAAGGTTTACTTTTCTCTCTACTTCATCAGGCATGATTGCTACATAGAAGTTATAGTTTTTGGGTGAATTGACGTCGCCACAAGCATTCATATCCACACCAAATTCAAGCTCATCTGCAGCTGAGTCTTTGGCGATTAATCCCTCTAGTTCATCATCACAATGAAAACACGGATAGAAGATCTTATTTGCAGGATCGTAGTCATAGATGATGAACTTGAATTTAACTTTTGTATCACTAAGTGTTGTATGCTGCAGTGTTGCCGCCTTGGTCTTATTCTCTGTTGAAATTCGACAACCGATGTAAATAGGATCCGCGTGTCCGCCAGCCCAGTAAATGTTTGAAATGACAGCAACTACTTTTTCTTTTGTCTCTTCATCACCACCGATTTTTGTTGGGTTTGACACCCCCATATCAATTTCAAATTTACCTTTGTCATCGCTTGAGATCTCTAATTGAGATAAGTGACCAATTAAGCATTGCGCGTCTTTTTGAAAGTTAAAGCCTTGCATTACATCACAGGAAAGGTTCATTTCAGCCATTTGTTTACTCCTTATTTATCTTTTATTTAGTGCCAAGGCGTGTTTCTAGTTGAAGTTCTGTCTCTAAACCTTCAAATTGAATATGTGGTAAAACTTTGACTTTGCAGTCATACCAACCTATTTCTGCTTCTCGCTCTACCGTTTCTACAGAAATCGCTTTAAATGGATATCGTCGCAGTGTCAGGTCATCTGGATTCACTACTGTAGTTACATAGTTATTGAGCCACGAATTAATAACCTTAGTAATAAACGCTGCATCGGCTGAACCACCAATGTTGTCGCGCATAATGCACTTTATATAATGCGCTATTTTGGTAATGGAGAGCGTATACGCCAAGTTGATAACCATCTGAGAATTCTTGGTATCGTTGTCATCCTTAAACTTCTTGCCTAACTTGATTGATTGGCAACTAAAAAAGCAAGCACTGCTTGTGTTCTTCTTGTTGACCAGTGCCATAAATCCAGACTTGGCAAAGTCCAATTCACGATAGTCAGGCAGTACTATTTCTACTGGCGCTTTTTCTAATGTTAGCCCCCCAATTTCAAAAATATGACGTGGTAAGTGCTCTATGTATCCACCGTTTTTGGGGCCTCGAATAGTCTGGCACCAAGACGTCTCTTCAAATGATTTAACTAGGTTGTGAGCAAATAGTATTGCTGAATTGCCCCAGCAATAGTTATTATGAATTCCGAGTTTTGTATCTGCACTCATGTTCTCGGTGTACTTTAAATCACCAGCAGGATTTGTCGTTACGTCATAAGGGCGTCTAATCATAAAACGAGGAACGGTAAAACCTAGATAAGCAGCTTGCTCAGTGTCTCTAAATTCGTTCCAGTCATCGAATTGAGGCTGTGCCATATGACCTGAAAGGTTTCTTATATCTGCCAGCTTAAAAATATCGTCTTCACCTACGAAAAATTTAGGGCCAACGGATGAAATGAAAGGACAATGAGCTAGGTTAGATATTCTGCCCATCGTAGCCAGCCAGTCACGGTCTTTTTTGGTATTTTCAAATTCATAAAGTCCAATAATTGCACTGAATGGTTGTCCGCCATATTGGTCGTATTCTTGTGTATATACCCTTTTAAAAAAGAAGCTATTGGGAATATCTGTACGATTTGCAGTGAAATCCTCGGCTAGTTCACTTTTTGCAATATCAATAAAATCAATGCGAATGTCTTTGGAAAAGTCGGTATTTTTAACTAGGTACTCTAAAGCTCTCCAACTGGATTCTATACTCTTGAAAGCAGGGTCGTGAATGATCTTGTCGATTTCTTTTGCAATATCCTGATCATTCTTGCTTTGCAATTCAGTTAACTCTGTTTTTAGTTCACCAATAATTAAACTGCCATCTGTTGGATCCGTATAGTCAAATGTAAAAGCGTTAACGGATTCTAAGAATTTGAATTCGTCTAATAATTCAGGTTCATAGAGCTTAAGTTCTTTTCGTTCTGCAAAACTCTTTAGATTTTCGTCACCAGTAATACTCTCGTAATTTGGTTTGAACGAATCAGTCGCGTTATGAAAAAAGGTAGCTTCATCGTCAACACCAGGTAAATCTGTAACTATTTGGTCGAAAGCCCCAAGTGACTTGATCTCATCTTCGGTAATACCGATATAAGCGTCTGCTTTTTCATTTCGGGTAAGTGTTAACGGCTTACCCCCTGCACCTGCTACTTTAAAGTCTTCTAATTGTTTGAAAAACGTAAATAGTTTTTTGTCTGTTTTTTCAACGGCGTTATCAAAATCGCCAATCTGATCAGACAAATCTAACAGCGCCGTTAATTTTCTGATGTACTTTGCATTATCTTTATTATCATAGAAATCAGTAACATCAGGGTCTAGAGGCGTTGCACCAACAGCTACTTTAATTAGTCCCCTAATGTTATTGTAAAAGCTTCTATCGTTTCCTAGCTTAGACAAAAATGTAGATATATTGTTGTTTTGTTCTTTTTTTTCCTCTATGTCTTTGTTAATGGTTTTAAAATCAAATAAATTAGGGTTAAAGTCGTCGACTTTTTTGATGGCGCCAGCTCTTTTATAAGGAAGCTCCTTGTAAAAATCTTCATCAAACACACTGTCACTAGTAAAAGGAACATTTAACCTTTGAAAGACTGAGTTGTAATATTCACTTTCACTCAGCTTTTCGCCGTTATCCTTTTTAACTTCCAGATTCATTATGTCTTTAGCGTTAAATATTTGCCTTTTTTCGATCGACGCTCTTTTAGTAATATTTTCAAGATCCCTTTCGCCAAAAGTCCCTTTATTCTCACCTCCACTATCGAACCCTGAAAAATCAGCAGCAACTAAAATTCTCAAAGGCAAGGTTATATCTTCGGAGACACCGTTAATTTCTGTTCTGTACCTGAGCGTAACTCTGGATTTGGGTATGTTTTTTTCATCTTGAATAGCCATATATTGCTCCTTTAATGGTATTAAATAGCTAGTTGTTATTTAGTTGAATGTAGATCTTTTACAGGTTTGAATGGACGTAGGCTAAATGGAACAAAGTGTCGTATACACTGGGGTTCAGCTAAAAGCTTTTGAGTTTTTTTCTCAATAGTGAAATTGCACGAAAAGACTCTAGGTTGCTTTTTTTTACCAGCTCTCCAGATAACCAATGCTGTATTAATGTTTCAGAAGTTTCTGCGTTTTTTGGATAATAGAAAGCACAATCTATTTGCTTTTTTGTTGGTGAAAAACACTCTAGAGTTGAGGATTTAAACCAACTAATAATGGTGTGTGTAAGTTTGCTATGATCAACGTTGGCTAATTGTTGTTCTTTCATTCGACCGTCGATATAGAGCACTAATAGTTTAATTTCCCCTGCTTTTGCTAAATGTGCAGGCAACATCATTACGTCAGCCCACAACCACCCTTTGAAAGTGCTCGTTAAGTAGCAGGACAAAGAATAAATGGTAGATTGTTCAGGATACAAAGTGTCTTCAACTCTAGGTGTTGACCACTCTTGATAAACATAATAAAGACCAGTTGAGGTTACTAGATCATTGCTTATGTACTCGCTGCCATTTGCGCGTTTATAGCTAAGTAAACCTTGCCCATTATTTGTTCGCTGGTTGATTAACAAAGGATTAGTTAAGCTAAACTCTCTCCCTGGTGTAGGTATAACGTTTTTAACTTTACCGTCTTTGTACCATTTACTTAGTAAAGTGATACCAAATAAAACATTAGAATACCGCACTCTGAATATATGCTCTGTATCTATGTCCTGGTTGCCCAGTTTTGCTAACAGATTTGACACAGACGCAGACAAGTCAAAAGGCCAACTATCCAATAAAATTAGATATCTCTTTTTACTACTTTCTTCAAATAATAAATAAGACAAGTTATCTATCGCGCTTTCCGTTTCAAGTGATTGGAAAACCGGAGTGACCCCATATACTAAGCTAGTTAGCATTAAACTACAGTGATAGTAGGTCTTACAATTTTCAGGAATTACTAATTTTCCTGTCTGTTTTGAACCAAACAGACATACTCCGTTCACTAATATAGATTCATAGAGTTCTTTAGCCGACAAGAGCCAAGGTTGCCCGTCTTGGCCAGTCTCTTCGTCAAAAGTAATACAAGCCGGTAAATCAGCGTCGTACTCGAATGCAAACTGTTTTTCTTCTTTACTCATTACTGAGTCATTTTCTTCACTTTTATTTAATAACGCGACGTTACTTGGATTTACGATAAGTTTTAAAGCGGGAGCTTTTCCTAATCCGTTCGTCAAATATGAAACCCTAGTGTCAAAAACAGTTTTCGATTGAGTCGTTAAAATGGTAAATTTTCCGCCTACCTTTAATACAGCTAATACGTAGACTAATAATGGAATGCCTGTTAAATCGACTAACGCTACAACTTCACCGCAGCTAACTCCACAATTTCTAATATACATCTCAGCTCTGAAGACCATTTCATCTAATTGTTTAAATTCTGTTTCTGCAAAAGACTCTTTTTTCCAGAACTGAAGCCTCCTCAATAAACTTTCTGACGCTTTTACAGGCTCTTTAGCAAAAGGAGATCTAGCTGTTAATAGTTCATAGAGGCAATACTTTTTTACGCTTAAACCTTTTGTCGATTGTAGCTTTTCGAGGAATATTGCAGGGTACTTTTCTGTTAACTTCACCGATGAAGCGTGTGTATCAACCTTGTTGATGTAAGGCGAGTCTAACTCTGTAATAAATTGATCTAGATGATTAGTGCTATCTAATTCTTTTGCCATAGCTACGCCAATTACGCTTGCCTTGTTATTGCATCAAATGCGTTTAACGGTGAGAAGAAATAATTAACTTTACTTATGTTTGGTTCTACTGTTACCAACGTTTTATGTATCTGCTCAATATGAGAAACGACATTAGATATAAAAGAGACCGTATTTAAGTAATCTTGGGGATCACAGATTATTAGGCAGTCACGGCGCTGTAACTCAAAGGTATACAACTGCTGTTCCAGCGGTTCGTTTAAACTAATGGTAACCTTATTTTCTTCTTTTGCTTTTTCGCAATACGTTAGGTAAAAATTTGTCTCCATTAACAGATCTTCGTCAGACAAAGATAAAATCACTTCAAAATTGGATGCCCCCGTGTCTTGTATGAAGGTACGTTTATTGGATAGTAAATGCATCAATAACGAGGACTCATTAATAGTTTTAGCTGTAACAATACTGAACAGAATGAGTTCGTTAAAAGTCACACTTTGTTGGTAAAAGTCGATTAGTTGTGCATAAGTTTTAGCATTACTAGGTAAGTTGGACATAATGTGAATAGTGCAATCTCGGTAAACTCCGAAAGAGCTGTGTTCTAGGCCAATTTTTATCGACTGCTTCTCACTTAATTCAATACCAATATCTAGTAACTGCGATAAAGCGGATCCTGACTCTTGTCCAATACAAACGATCCATGGAGTTTGTTCTGTTCTTTTGCTTTGTCCTTTAGCCAAATTGCTTTTGAAACTCTGCCACTGTTTAACAAAAGGGTTTTGATCTTTTTGGGAAAATACATTTCTTAGCCCAGCTATTATTGTTTTCATATTTTTATACGCTATGTTCAATTAGTTCTTTGCTAACATCGATAACAAGCGAATCCTTCAAACCTTGGAGCTCTACCGCCAATCTCTCATCGTTTTTCTTACTTTTAGAAGAAAGAACAATGGCACGGTAACCTTTCAGATTACCGTGCTTAATAACAACTTCCTCCCCTTTTTTAAATTTTGAGGCTTGTAATTGAGCTTCTGGAAAATCAGCTAGCACCTGCGCTACCAAGGCTATCGTTAAGTCTGTTATTTTGGGAAAGAACCTTTCAGATGATTTGTTATTGCCATACGTTATGAAAAAGCCAAACCCAGATAATCGCTCTACCAAGCGCATATCTTCGCAGCTCAACTTGGCGAACATATAGGATTTGAATGCTGGTTCCTCTGTTTCTACTACTCTGTCCGTCCATTGCTTTTTCTTTTTTCTAAGAGGAAGGTATGCTTCAAACCCCATAGCAGAGATTTTGTTGTACAGTAATTTTTCACAATTCGAATGAGTGTATATTTGATACCAGTTCTTTTGTGCTGCTGACATTTAGGCAAGCTCCGCCACATCAGTCCCAATTAGGTGATGTGATATTTAGTTCAAAAAACTGAAGTGGCCTTCAGTAACCTACTTTTATCAGAGTGGAACGAACCACTTATCTACAAATAAATACTACGTGGGTTATTTTTAAAAAACCTATGATAAATACAGATATTTCTCTTTCATATACAAATAATGAATAAACTTCTGATTACCAACATAACTGGAAGACTAAGTTTGAAGCTGAGCAATCGGACGCTATTTAAAATACCAATGAACGCGCTGAGCTATTGAAGCTACGCAAGGAAGTAACATTTAAAATGATTAAACAGTTATCACCTGTGTTTCCCGTAATTAAGCTCTATAAGGTAATAACAGTCAGACGAAGTGCTAATTACGCTGGGCTTAAACGACCTGTAAAGGTGATTACTACTAAGCAGCTTAATTTTCTCCGCAGAGCCAAGTTTCTATTCAAACAAAGTCGGAATAACTTAGGTTATAGAGAGCTTAAAAGAAGTTATGCAGGAGGGCTTTAAGGTAAAGAATTATGGCTTCAGAAGTTAATGGCAACGTTTGAGTTGGTTGTAACTTAACGCGTTACATACAAGGTAACAACCAAGCATAAGCACAGTGATGCCGTTACCGATAACATATTGAATCAAAACTTCAATACTGTTGCGCCAGAACTGGGCTGGTGATGTGACTTACTTAAGAATAGATGAAGGCTGGATGTACCTAGCTATTGTTATGGACTTATATTCACGTCATATCATTGGTTGGTATATAGACAAAGGATTAACGACTGACTTAGTAAGCAAAGCGATGATGAAAGCTTATAACTTGCGTCAGCCGTCAAAAGACTTAGTGTTTCACAGCGATAGGGGCTCACAATATACCAGTAAGCATTATCGTAAACTGTCAGCTAACAATAGCGATAGCGAGTATGAGCGATGTCGGCGCTTGTTGATATGGTGCTGCTGTTGAAAGGTTCTTCGGCAGTTAAAACACGATTGGTTGCTGAAAATACCACAGCAAACACGTGAGCATAATAGAAATGATGTAATGGCGTATATGCGCTATTACAACTTCATACAGCTAATGGTGCTCTATCGCCAGTAGAATATGAACAAAGTTCCTTAAGAAAAGTGTCCTAATGTAGTTGTGCAGAACACATAACAACGCACAACAAAACCAGCCACACAGGCTTTTTTGGCATCGTAAAAATAGAATTTACGCTATTATACCTTGTTTTCCTTAACCAGAAAGCAACGATTGCAAGTAATGAAGCACTTCTGAGAAACTATAATTAAGCCAGTGAGTAGGAAGCTTGTTTAATGTACGACTAACGCATACTATTGGGAAAATTACACGGTGGAGTTATTGTTTGGGCATGAAAACCAGTAAGCTAAGTATTCGATTATTATGGTATATAACTCCATTGGTTATACTGCCGTTGTTATTTTTAGGGGGCTTTACGCTCACTAATGTAACCAACTCCACGCAAAAACAAGCCGACTTGATCATGAGTCGCTTTGTAGAACAACAGCAGCAAAAAGTATTCAACTATATCGATTCTTTTCATGCAACGGCTAAGTTACTCTCTGCTTCACCGGTACTAAGTGACTTTTTAGCTAAAGATTTATTTGAAGACGCCAGCTATACCTATCGCCTTGGCGCGTTAATGGACGTATTTGCCAGTTACAGTGAAGCCTACCCTGACATTATTAGTATTAACTTAGTCTCAAAAACCGGTAAAAGTGACGCCTATTACTCCAGTAATTTAACCGTAGCGCCCAAATCCTACCCATTTTTTGATCAAGTAAAACAAAGTAATTTAAGCCAGCAGCAGTTTATGGTGCAAAAAGAAGATGGCACCACTAACTTATACTTTGTGCAGCGCATATATAGCGTCGACTATT
Source organism: Pseudoalteromonas sp. APC 3224 (assembly GCF_030407535.1). GTDB lineage: Bacteria > Pseudomonadota > Gammaproteobacteria > Enterobacterales > Alteromonadaceae > Pseudoalteromonas. The sequence continues at coordinate 59,781 of NZ_JASDDF010000005.1, forward strand.
ATTTAAAACGCCCACAACAGCTAGGCTTTATTATTCTTAAAGTAGACCCCTCTATTTTAAACACCAGTATTTTAGAAGCGCCTTATAACAACACCTTAAATTTATTACTGGCCAGCGATGGTAAAATTTTATTTAGCTCTGATTATAAAATGCGTGGCCACTATGTTACTAAATATGAACTAAATAAAATTAACGATTTAGCGGATATAGGTAGCTTATCAACTATTGAGCTTTCAAGTGTTGATAAAATAGAGCGACTAATTTTTGCCGCCCAAATGAGTGGCGGCTACTATTATGTGTCGACTATTCCTAAAGCGGTGTTATATCAATCGGGTAAAGCAATTAGTGTGATCACCGGGCTAATTGTAATTATTTCTGTGATCACCCTCCCAATCTTAATTTTTATTGTGGTGCGTAATTTACTGCTTAACCCAATAGAATTATTAGGTGAAGCAAGTCATCGCGTTGGTGATGGCGATCTCTCTGTTACACTACCTGCTTATACTACGGATGAAGTAGGGATACTGTTTAACGACTTTAATCACATGATTAACCAAATTAAGCATTATCAACAGCAACTTGAAGAATATAAGCATCACTTAGAAGACAAAGTAGAAAGCCGGACTAAGGCGCTTGAATCGATGAACAGCAAGCTTGAAACCGCCATAGCCCAAGCAGAACAAGCAAACCAGCTTAAAAGCCGCTTTTTAGCCAATATGAGTCATGAAATTCGCACCCCGCTTACAGCTATTATGGGATTTACAGAGCAACTACTGCACAGCGAAAAAGCAACCAATGACAAACACCATTTAGGTACTATTCTACGTAATTCAAAACATTTGTTAGAGCTTATTAATAATATTCTCGATCTTTCAAAAATTGAAGCCGAAAAACTCGCGGTTGAAAAAACGCCGCTAAATGTTGTACAGCTTATTCATGATGTTGAATCAATCATTAAACCTTTAGCACAAGAGAAACAGCTATCATTTACAATTAATTATACACTTCCGCTACCGCATACTATTAATAGTGATATTACTCGCTTAAAGCAAATACTCATTAATATTGCCAGTAATGCGGTTAAATTTACTGAGCAAGGTCAGGTTACTATAACCGCTAAATACCAAGCACCAAAAACGCTTACCTTTGTTATAGAAGATACCGGCATTGGTATGTCGTCAAACCAAATTAATCGATTGTTTACGCCATTTGAGCAAGCCGATGCCACAACGACACGTCGGTTTGGTGGTACGGGATTGGGGCTGTGTATATCAAAAAATTTAGCTCAATTGTTAGGTGGGGATGTAAGTGTAACCAGTGAGGTGGGCGTGGGTAGTTGCTTTACTATCGATATAGATTGCCATTTGAATAATAGCCTTGGCGGCAATTTATTATTAACCGAACACTCTCAACTAACACCAGAAAAGGATCCGCAGCTGTCTTTTGCGAGCAACAGCTTTGATGCACAAATTTTGGTAGCAGAAGATAACCCCGATAATCAGTTATTGATTAAATTGCTATTACAAACATGGGGATTAGAGCCCGATATAGCCAACAATGGTGCACAAGCTGTAGAAATGGCATTAGTAAACGACTACCAGCTTATAATCATGGATATGCAAATGCCGGTTATGGGTGGGTTAGAAGCGACTAAAATGCTTAGAGATGCAGCCTACGATGGCCCAATTATCGCACTAACCGCGAATGTGATGAATCATGATATTGATACTTACCTTGAAGCAGGCTGTGATGAAGCGCTGGGAAAACCTATTGATAAAGACGCACTAGAAAATGTATTAGTTAGCTATTTACACCTTGAGCGTGATAACCAAAATAAGTGGGATAGCTTATTGAAGAGCGAAAAGTTTCAGCAAATAAACGCAAACTATTTAGCAAGTTTGCCTGATTATTTGCAACAGATAAAAACCCTATATAACAGCCAAGATTGCGAGACATTACGCGCCCTTGCCCACAGTATTAAGGGCAGTGCAGGTTGCTTTAACTTTGATGAAATTTACCAAAGCGCATCAGCACTTGAGCAAAGTTTAAAAGGTAATGATGTGTCACAAATAGAAAAGTGCGTTGCAGAACTTATTGCTGCAATAGAGCAAGCCATCGCTAATAAGTAATCGTTAAAAATTTAAACCCAGTGCCATGCCCATTAAAATCGCGTCTTCAAAGCCGTTTTTATTGGGTGCATCACTGGGGTAATAATTTTTACGTACTGACATTTCAATAAAGCCCGCACGTTCATACAAAGCAATAGCCCGCGTATTAGATTCGCGGACTTCTAAAAATAAGTTTTCAGCGCTGTGTTGCTCACCATAAGCTATAAACTGCGTTAATAACTGCTGAGCAAACCCTTGCCCCTGAAAGCTCGGAGCAACACAAATATCCATTAAGGTAAAATCGGGCCCTGCTTTTTCACCAATGTAAAAACCTATCATTTGCTCGTCGTCGAACGCGGCTAAATTAAAATAGCGGCCCTGCAAGCACGACTGCATTGTTTTTAATGTCCAAGGATGTGTGTGGCAAGTGGTTTCAATGGCCATTAGCTCATTGATATTCTCATCGGTAACTGACTTAAAGTGTATCAAGGTGTTCACTCATTAATGCCCATAACGCACGTTTTTGTGCACTGGACAGGGTGGAATCAGGTAAGCTTAATTGTTGTTCACTAAACTCTATGGTTGATGACTTAACAATCTTGTTAATTGTTACAGGCGCAAATGCACGCTCAATATCATCTTTTAGTGTATCACTGAGTATTAACGATGAATTAGCTGACTGCTCTGACTGAGCTGGGCGAAAGTGTTGATTAAGTTCAAGCTTTTCTATACCAAAAACAGATGCGTAACGTGAATGCATAACGACTCGATGGAATTAGTAAGATGAATAATATAGGAAGTAATCAAAACGATGTAAAGGAGAAATGGCAGGGGCGGAGAGATTCGAACTCCCAACCGTCGGTTTTGGAGACCGCTGTTCTACCAATTGGAACTACGCCCCTGCAATGACGATGAATTATAAAGACCTTTTGACAAAGGTAAAGTAAAAATTCAACTTTTCGGTTTGTTTGCTTTTTAAATAAACAAAACGGCGAATTAGCATGCTAATTCGCCGTTAGTTATTACTTAATTATAGCAATGGGAGGATTATTCCCACTCGATAGTGGCAGGTGGTTTACCTGAAATATCGTAAACAACACGAGAAATACCGTCGATTTCATTAATGATGCGGTTTGAAACAACACCTAAGAACTCATACGGTAAATGTGACCAACGCGCAGTCATAAAGTCGATGGTTTCTACACAACGAAGTGAAACAACCCAATCGTACTTACGTGCATCACCCATAACCCCTACCGACTTAACCGGTAAGAATACAGTAAACGCTTGACTTACTTTATGGTAAAGCTCTGCTTTGTGAAGCTCTTCAATGAAAATAGCATCAGCACGGCGTAATAAATCACAGTACTCTTTTTTGATTTCGCCAAGTACACGCACACCTAAACCTGGCCCTGGGAATGGGTGACGGTAAAGCATGTCGTACGGTAAACCTAGCTCTAAACCAATTTTACGTACTTCGTCCTTAAATAACTCACGTAATGGCTCTACTAAGCCCATTTGCATATCATCTGGTAAGCCGCCCACATTATGGTGCGATTTAATTACGTGCGCTTTACCAGTCGCTGAGGCCGCTGATTCGATTACGTCAGGGTAAATTGTACCTTGGCCTAACCATTTTGCGTTTTTAAGCTTTTTAGCTTGCTCATCAAATACGTTAATAAACGTATGGCCAATGGCTTTACGCTTATCTTCTGGGTCTGATTTACCTGCTAAGTCATTTAAGAATTGATCTTCGGCATCTACTTTTACAATGTTTAAACCAAACTTATTGCCAAACATGTCCATGACTTGTTGGCCTTCGTTTAAACGAAGTAGCCCGTTATCTACAAATACACAGGTTAGTCGCTCACCAATAGCGCGGTGAATAAGCATCGCCACAACCGATGAATCTACACCGCCTGATAAGCCTAAAATAACTTCGTCGTCGCCAACGGTTTCTTTGATACGCTCAATGGCATCATCAATTATTTTTGCTGGCGTCCATAATTTTTCACAACCACAAATATCAATAGCAAAACGTTCTAATAAGCGTTGACCTTGATGTGTGTGTGTTACTTCTGGGTGAAATTGTACGCCGTAAAAACGTTTTTCTTCGTTAGACATTGCCGCATGTGGACAAGTAGATGTTTTAGCAGTAGTTTTAAAAGTATCTGGAATTTCCATTACTTTATCGCCGTGGCTCATCCACACGTCAAGTACGCCATTGCCGCCATCAGTAATATGATCTTCAATGGCATCAAATAATGCACAGTTACCCACTTTTTCAACTTGTGCGTAACCAAATTCTTTTTTATCTGAGCTATGTACACGGCCGCCAAGCTGCGTTGCCATAGTTTGCATACCGTAACAAATACCAAGTACGGGTACGCCAGCATTAAATACATACTCAGGAGCACGCGGGCTGTTTTCAAGCGTAGTTGATTCTGGGCCACCTGAAAGGATAATACCTTGTGGGTTAAACTCGCGAATTTGCTCTTCGGTTACATCCCAAGCCCAAAGCTCACAATAAACACCAATTTCGCGTACGCGACGGGCAATTAACTGCGTGTATTGTGAACCAAAATCTAAAATGAGGATTCGTGAATCGTGAATGTCTTTGCTCATGAAGTATCTCGTAAAGTCAGGTGCTAAACGCCACCAGCTTAAGCTGTGTGACTATATTAGGGCTAACAAAGTTTAGCCCACTTATTTCAAGTTGTTAAGGCTGATTAGCCTAAACGGTAGTTCGGTGCTTCTTTAGTGATTTGCACATCATGAACATGCGACTCACCCATACCAGCAGAAGTAACACGTACAAATTGTGGCTTAGTGTTTAGCTCTTCAATGGTGGCACAACCGGTTAAACCCATTGCACTGCGAAGACCACCCACTTGTTGGTGAATAATGGTTGCAATTGGTCCTTTATAAGCAACACGACCTTCAATACCTTCAGGTACTAACTTGTCAGCTTGGTTTGATTTTTGGAAGTAGCGATCTGATGAACCTTCTTTTTGATCCATCGCTCCTAGGCTACCCATACCACGGTAAGACTTGTAGTAGCGACCTTGATAAAGTTCAACTTCACCCGGAGCTTCTTCAGTACCCGCGAGCATAGAGCCAACCATTACACACGATGCACCCGCAACCAATGCTTTTACAATATCACCAGAAAAACGAATACCGCCATCGGCAATCACTGGAATATCGCGACCTTTAAGGCCTTCAACCGCATCTGAAATAGCTGTTATTTGTGGTACACCACAACCAGTAACAATACGTGTAGTACAAATAGAACCTGGGCCGATACCTACTTTAACAGCATCAACACCGGCATCTGCAAGGGCAATAGCACCTTCGGCAGTTGCCACGTTACCCGCAACAATTTGTAAATCTGGGTAAGCTTGACGAGTCGCTGCAACACGGTCAATAACACCTTGCGAGTGACCATGAGAAGTATCGATTAGTAGTACATCAACACCGGCTTCAACTAATGCAGCAATACGCTCATCAGTACCTGCGCCAACACCTACCGCAGCACCTACACGTAAACGACCTTGCTCGTCTTTACATGCATCTGGTTTGTCTTGTGCTTTTTGGTAATCTTTTACGGTGATCATGCCTTTAAGTTTAAACGCATCATCAACCACAAGAATCTTTTCAATGCGGTGTTCGTGCATTAAGCTTAAGATATCTTCGCGAGCGGTGCCCTCTTTAACCGTTACTAGGTTTTCTTTTTTCGTCATCACTGTTGAAACCGGCTGTTCAAGCTTAGTTTCAAAGCGCATATCACGACTAGTTACAATACCTACAAGGTTATTTTCGCTATCGGTGACCGGAAAACCTGAGAATCCCTTTTCCTGAGACAGCTCAACGGCATCTGCAATAGTCAGATCGGCGGTTACTGTAACAGGGTATGAAACAATACCTGCTTCATAGGTTTTAACTTTACGAACATTTTTCGCTTGTTCTGCAATGGTCATGTTTTTATGAATAAAACCAAGACCACCTTCCTGCGCGAGGGCAATAGCTAAACGAGCTTCTGTAACAGTATCCATAGATGCTGAAATGAGCGGCAAGTTAAGTTTGATACCACGCGTTAAGCGAGTTGAAATATTTGCCGTGTGTGGCAAAACAGTAGAATGACCAGGTACTAAAAGTACGTCATCAAAGGTAAGAGCTTCTTTAGCGATTCTAAGCATTTTGGCAACTTCTCACATGTGGATCTAAGATAAGGAATTGCGGCCAAATTTTAACAGCGTTGTAAGCACTAGTAAATAATATTTTGTATTTATTTATGATAAGCTAGATTTATAAATGTTTTTTGGTAGTTTTTATGTTTTCTAAGCCCTCGCAAACGGTTTATACCGTATCTCGCCTTAATCGTGAAATACGTGCCTTACTTGAACAAGGTTTTGCGTCTTTAGTACTCACAGGTGAAATTTCTAACTTTATTGCGCCTGCTTCTGGGCATTGGTATTTTTCGTTAAAAGACGATAAAGCGCAAATTAAAGCCGCCATGTGGCGAGGCAATAATCGCAACCAAAGTTACCGACCAATTAACGGCGCACAAGTAACCGTTAAAGCACGTGTATCTTTGTACGAACCCCGTGGTGACTACCAGCTTATTGTTGAACATATGGAGCCTGCCGGCGAAGGGCAACTTAAGCAAGAGTTTGACGCGCTAAAAATGCGTTTGGCTGCAGAGGGCTTATTTAGCTCCGCTTATAAAAAACCCCTACCCCAAAACATAAATCGCATAGGGGTGATCACCTCACCTACAGGCGCCGCAATTAAAGATATTTTAACAGTACTAAAACGTCGTGCGCCGCAATTAGAAGTCGTTATTTATCCTGCGATGGTGCAAGGCAAAGAAGCGCATGGCCATTTAATAAAGCAAATAGAGCTGGCAAATTTACGTAATGAGGTCGACGTTATTATACTCGGGCGCGGCGGTGGTTCATTAGAGGATTTATGGTGCTTTAACCATGAGCACCTTGCTCGCGCTATTTATCAAAGCGCACTACCCATTGTGAGCGCTGTTGGCCATGAAATAGACACCACGATTAGCGATTACGTTGCTGATGTACGTGCAGCAACTCCTTCTGCAGCCGCAGAGCTCGTAAGCCCCAATACACAAGAGCTACATAATAGGGTTAATCAGTTAATTAGCCGTTTAGCGAATGCATTTAAACACGACATTGCCGATAAACGCGCACTAGCCATACAGTTGCAGCACCGCTTAAATTTATGCCACCCGCGCAATCAGCTAAACCAAAAATCACAACGCTTAGATGAGCTGAGTATTGCACTGCAACAGGCAATGCGTCAGCGTTTATACCAGCAAGAACGCGTGTTAGCTAATTTAACTCCACGCCTAATGCGCCAATCACCAGATAAAAAGCTAGCAACTGCAAACCATCAGTTAGCACAGCTTCATGCAAGGCTAAACCAAGCTATCCAGCAGCAACTACAACACGCAAATAATACGCTTGCTTTACAAGCGAGTCGGCTTGATTCGGTCAGCCCCCTTAATGTATTAGCGCGCGGTTACAGCATTACTAAAACAGCGCAAAATAAAGTGGTTAAATCAGTGGAAGATGTAAAAATGGGTGATGTGTTGATCACTGAGTTAGTAGATGGCCAATTTATTTCAAAAGTAGAAGCTTAGCCATATTGCTAAGCGCTAGCCTTGCGTACTAACAGTAAACTCAATACGGGCATCGTTAGATTGAGATGCACTGAGTTTAAATTGCTGCCACCAAGGTTCAAGGTGAAGCTTATCGTTAAGCTCGCGCCATAATTTAGCCCCATAATTAACGGCATTCTGGTTTATGGTAAGCTCAAACTTGCAAATTGTTTGCTTACACTTAAGCGCTGTAAGCTTAGCGCTATCTGCAAACTCATTAATAATTAAAAAGTCATTTAACGCGACTTCAAGCTCGTAACTCCATTCGAGATTATCAGCCTCTTGTTCAAACTGTATTGCGAGCTCATCATCAAGCTCTACACTTTCTAATTGATTTAACTTTAACTGTTGTTGAGACTGCTTAAGCTGGATTGATTTTTTTTCAAGCCGCTGATTAAGCTCAACCACATGTTGTGCCAGCTGAGTTTGTTGATCAGTCACTTGGGCTTTATTAACCTGCACTAGGTCTTGCAAAGTAGTTGCTTGATTATTGACTTGAGTGTTAGGCGAAGAGATTACAGCTTGTTTAGGCGCTGAGAAAACACGTGTGGAATCTTTAAAAAACAAAAAGTAACCACTTGCTAACGCCACGCCTGAAGAAAAACAGAGCAGCATAGCCACAAGGTTACTTTTATATATCATTTCTAAGTACTCAAAAAGTTAAAGCATTGCACTGGTGTGCGATTCGTTTTCTGGCTCGGGATACTCTAAAAAGTTTTGATTCATACTTTCTGCCGGACACTCACAATCGGGACGACCAATAATTTTTGCAGGTACGCCAACAGCAGTTGTGTGAGGCGGGACAGGGCTTAGTACCACAGAGCCTGCGCCAATTCGTGCGCCCTCGCCCACTTCAATATTACCCAATACTTTAGCACCCGCACCAATAAGTACGCCTGCTCTAATTTTAGGATGGCGATCGCCTTGCTCGTTACCCGTACCACCTAATGTAACCGATTGTAATATAGATACATTATCTTCAATCACGGCAGTTTCGCCTATCACTATACCGGTGGCATGGTCAAACATGATTCCTTGCCCGACTTTACAGGCAGGGTGAATATCAACCCCAAACACCTCTGAAGTACGGCTTTGAATAAAGCGAGCCAGCTCTTTACGGTTTTGTTGCCATAAGCAGTTAGCTAAGCGGTGTGCTTGAATCGCGTGAAACCCTTTTAAATTTAAAATCACAGTAAGGTAGGTTTCGGCCGCAGGGTCACGGTCTTTTACCGCTTTAATATCATGAGCAACATACGTCAGCATCCGGTCACACTTTACAAAAGCTTGGTCAAACAGCTCACGGATTGTAAAGGCAGAAACCACAGCGTCAGCTAGTTTATTAGCAACAATAAAACTCAATGCAGACCCTAAGCATTCGTGATTTAAAATACACGAATACACATGGCTCGCTAAAAGAGGTTCACGGGTTACTACTTCATTTGCTTCACTGCGAAGCTGTTGCCAAATTTCATGACGCATAATAATGCCTTAAGATTAGTACAAAGAGCCTACCGCTAATTCTAACGGATTTAGCCGCCTAGGTGTTAATCCCTTTGTTATTTGTTCTAGTTATTAGATATAACCAGGGTCTGTTGACCTTTCAAGGTTAAATTTGCAGCAGCCTGTTTGGTATTTAAGCAAGGCAGAGCCTATGCAGTGTGGTTATTCCTCATAAGTAGATGAAGGCGCTACCCGTAGGGTTCTGCCTAGGGGCGATTTACTCTTTGTTGTCTACATGGATGTAGGTAAGGGGCGTGAGCAGGACGCGGAAGCTTTGCTCGGTTTTTACTTATTCTTACATGGATATAAGCCAGTAGAATAACGCAGGAGCAGTTATCGAGCCCACTAGGTTACAAATCTCGCGCCGCGATTAAACCGCCCCTAGTTTGAACAAATTTTAATCCCCAAAGGTCAACAGACCCTAGTATTTACAACCTAAAATATAAAAATGCCCCAATGCTTAAGGCACCGGGGCATTTTTTAATTCTTAAAAACTTAAATTATTGAAATACTTTATCCACCTTCACTACTTCAATATTTTTCGCTGGTATTGCCAGTTTGTAATCAGCAATCACTTTATCTTCAGCCACTAACTCGCCAGGCTTATCGGTGTTGTACACCATAGGCGAGGTTTGCATAGTTGCTAAACGTTTTTGCATATCTTCACCATCACCGGTAACAAACACATAGTGAATATTCTCAGTTTGTAGATTGTCTTTTATCACTCGATTTATATCGTCAACAGTCAATGTTTTAAGCTTGTTTGTTACATAGTTTACAAAACTATCGGTGTTATAGAACTCGCTATCTAGCGCATAACCTAACTGACGATTTTGACTAGCAACCATTTGCGGCACAAAGTTAATTAAAAAGTTACGTGTGGCTTCAAAATCAGCCTCAGTCATGCCATTTTTAATTAATTTATCTAGCTCAAACAATGCGGTACGGGTAGCAAAATGCGCATCGTTGTTTGAGCGCAGTGGACGCAGCCACACTTGGAATATTTGCTCCGAGCGCCCTAAGTTTGCATCAGGCTTAGTTTGAAACATACCTCTAGGGAAGTATTCAATATAGGCGTAATCGCCATAGTTCATGCCACGCGTTTGACGAATACGTTCGTACAAGTAACTGTTAGAACTACGATGCTCACCAAAGTACGAGCGCACTAACCACAATGCGGTCCAGTCGTCGCTGCTACGAATTGTATCAATAGGGAACCCGAACGACACAGCCGTTGATTGCGCTGACTTTTCAACAATTGTTGCATGATGACCTTCAAGCACTGGCGCATCAGGGATTGTTAAGCGGCTTTGTTTGCCTTTTGGAAGTGTCGCCAAGTCAGCTAACATTTGTGCTTTAAGTTTTTCAGGTACGGCACCAATTAAACCCACAGTAAGTTTAGCTTGTGTAAGTTCAGCATTATAAAACGCTTTAACATCATCAAGGGTCAGTGCTTCTAAATCAGATAAGTCACCGTAGTTATAGCTTTCATAAGGGTGGCCTTTATAAAGCACACTGTAGAGCACTTCTTTACCCAACTCTTCGTCGTTAGAAGCTTTTAAGCCTGATTTAATGCCATCGATCATTTCTTTTTTCAGACGCTTAAAGTCATCTTCTCTAAAGCCTGGGCTTAACAGCTGCTCACTCACTAAGGCATACCACTGAGCTGCATTATCTTTATGAATACGCCCTTGGAACGACAGCATTTCTTTATCTATTTGATAACCAAAACTACCCGCCAGTGGGTACATTGCCTTTTTAATATCTTTGTAACTCATTGCGGTTGAGCCACCTTGCGCCAGCATTGCGGCAGTCAGTGCTGCAACCCCTTTTTTACCCTGCGGATCGGCAGCGGCACCGGTATTAAATAATAAGTTAATATCGATTAACGGCGAGCTATTGGTTTTATCAAGCACCTTAAAGATAGGCTTACTCGGTGCTTGCTGATACTTAGCTACCAAGGCATTTAAGTCGCTTTCTTGCTCAAAACCAGGGGCTTTATCAAGTGCCGACATAGTAATTGTGGTGCGGGCATTATCAACAAAATACTTATTTGCAACGGCTCTAATATCTTCGCTAGTGATATTGTCTGCCGATTTATACAGCTGATTAATTACCTCAGGATCGCGCTCAAAATGCATATAGCTGGCAAGTGTAGAGGCAATTGCTTGCGACGAATCTAAACCATTTATAAAGCTGTATTTAAGATTAGACTTTAAATCGCTGAGTTTTTGGCTATCAACCAACTCGGTACGCGCTTTGGCATACGTACGGTTTATAGCATCACGTACTGTGGCTAAATCATCGGCATTTTCAACTTTTACAAATACATGCAGTAACCCTGGATCTTTTGTCTCTGGGTTATAGGTAAACATTTGACTCGCTATTTGCTTTTCTACTACCAGCTCTTGGTAAATATCTGAATTGCTAGAAAAATAAAGCTGCGACAGTAAATCTAATGCGGCTCGGTCCTTTTTCTGAGGCTCCCATGCGGCCCCTTTATACGACACAAGTAACCAATGGCCAGGTAATCCCTCGTTTTGCTCATGCACATATTTTGGCGCTTGCTGAGTTGGCTCTTTAGGAATATCAGCAACATAGTCGCCTTTTTGCCAGTTACCCCAGTGCTTTTTAACCATCGCCATGGTCTCTTTTGGATCAACATCACCAACAATCACAAGCGATACATATTCAGGCTTATAAAACTTATCAAAAAACTCTTTACCGTAGGCCATTTGATCTGGCATAGCTTCAATGTCTTCAAAAAAGCCCATAGTTGTGTGTTTATAGGTATGTTTATCGAACGCTTCTTGGCGTACCGCACTTAATAATTTACGAATTGGACTGGCGTTATTTTTTAAGTACTCGCCTTTAACGGTAAGCGCCTCAGTTCTAAATTGCTCTTCGGTGTAGCTTAAATTTTGAAAAATATCAGCTTCAATCTCAAGTACTTTATCAAGATGTTGTTTTGAAAAATTTAAGTGGTAGTTAGTGTAATCGTTAGTTGTATAGGCGCGGTTATCAACCCCTGAATTTTTTAAAATATCTGAATACACATCTTGCGGAAACTTTTCAGAGCCTTTAAACATCATGTGTTCAAAAAAGTGAGCAAAACCAGTTTTACCCGCTTCCACTTCATTACGCGAGCCAACAGATACAGGTATTTGTAGCGATACTACATCTGGGTAATCGGTTTTAACTACCATCACACGTAGGCCGTTATCTAGCTCTTCTATTAGGTAATCTTGTGAAAAAACACGCTCATCTGCTTTATTAACTTGTTCTTGTTGGGCTACTGTTTGCGTGTTTTGACTTTGCTGCATAGCGCAACCCGTTAAAGCCAGCGATACCGCTAGGCTAGTTGCCAATAATTTAAATTTCATTGTTATCCCTTTTTAAATTGAGCAATTTTTAAAACATTTACCAAACTAAGTATGCCGTAAAGCAATTAAATATAAGAGCCCTAAGCCTATTAATTATGTAAACAACTGTGTCAGTTATTGCTGGTAACTTGGTTTAATCATGAAAATAATTCACGTTTGTTGAGAAACTTTCAATAAATAAATCTATCTAGACGTCTAAATGGCTGCTATATTAAATCCATCATCACAAATTAAGCTGGAATGAGGATTATGGCTTTATCACTTCAAGAAAAAATACAGGACACCAACCAAGGTGTTTACCTAATTGGCACAACACCGCCAAAAATTGGGACTGATAAAGCGCAATTAAAAGTCATTGCCGAAAAGTTATTAGGCCGTTTACACGAAATTGAATATGACGGTGTGATTATTTATGACATTCAAGATGAAAGCAGCCGTACAGAGCAAGCGCGTCCATTTGCATTTAAGCAAACAGTTGATCCGCGCGAGTACAGTCAACTCTTACGAGGCTTATCTGATCTTGATGTAATTACTTATAAAAGTGTAGCTCAGCGCGGTGTGAGTGAGTTTAAAGCGTGGTTAGATGAAACTAAAAATGACTACGATTTAAAAAACGTGGTGTTAGTGGGCAGCCCATCATCAGCAGGTGATATAAAGCTGAGCTTACCGAATGCCTATAAAACACTGGCAGAGCAGTCTGAAGATTTCTTTTTAGGTGGTGTAACCATTGCTGAGCGCCATGCCAATAAGCGCAACGAACACCAACGCTTAATAGAAAAAACAGCACAAGGGTGCCAGTTTTTTATCTCTCAAGCCGTTTACAATGCACAAGCAACCATAGATTTAATAACCAGTTATGCGCGCACATGCAAAGCACAAGGCCTGACACCTAATCGGATTATATTAACCTTTACGCCTTGTGGTGGTGAAAAAACCTTAGAGTTTATGCAGTGGCTAGGTATCTCAGTGCCAGAGGCAACTAAATGGCGCATGCTTGATTCGGAAAATACGCTAAGCGAATCAGTGCGTATTTGTCGCGAAAACCTCGACTCGATTTTAAAAAGCTGTGCTCACTTAGGTGTGCCACTGGGTTTAAATATTGAAAGCTTAACCAATCGTAAAGAAGAAATAGATGCGTCTATTAATTTATATCGTTTATTAAAAGCAACAATGGAGCTTAACCTTGCGGAGAAACTGATAGCTTAATTGCGGGGTTCGGGCAACAATAATAAGCGACATAGAATAAGCCAGTTCAAGTAGTTAGCTTCGTTTATTTTAATAAGTACTAACTTGATCTGTTAGGTTTGAACAAAGCTAGTTTTTCGATGCCATGAGATGGAGTCCACCGTTTGAACTCCACAAAGCCATGCTTTTTGTACAACTTTATTGCAGGCTCGTTAGCTACAGCCGTTTCTACAATGGCTTTTGTATATTCGAATGAGCCAAGAACGTAACTAAGTAATTTGTTTGCAATGCCTTTCCTAAAATAACTTGGGTCAACAGTTAAACTGTCGATCTCTAAATACTTATCTTTTAAAGTAATCTCTATAACTGCGGCAATACATCCATTTTCAATAAAACCGTAAAATAGGGTTTTGGAACTTTCTATATCTTTGGCACTGCGCGATAGCGGTTGAAAATTAAGAGTACCAATAAGTTTAGCTTCAACTTTACTTCCGAGTTACACCAATTGGTAGATCAAGTTCGCTCGTTGTTAAACTTACATCAAATTTACATTCGACTTTTTCTCGGTCAATTGTTGACGTTCCTCATCACTTAAATCATCTCTGCGCAACAAAATGTTTAAATGTTTTAACGCTTCTTGTTTTTTACCAAGTTTTACAAAGGCGTCAACGATATGAAGCCTAGAGCTATATTCAGATGGCTCCTGACTGATGTTGTAGCTAAAATACTTAATTGCTTCAGCAGGATTTTCTAAGTAGGAGAGTTGTCCTATGCCTTCATCATACATTTGCCAGGATTTTGGTTCAATTTGATACCCATATAGAGTTGATAGCTTTTTGAAGTGCGCTAGGACACTTTCGTAGCCTTCAACTGATGTTTCATATGGAATAGACCACTGAGGGTACAAACCTCTGAGTGCCCCAATTGTCCCGTAAATCGGTGTATTCTGATGAGGCTCTTCTCGAAAGTATTCAAATTTGTAACGCAGGTTCGGTGTATTTAAATTCGCAAGTTCTCTCTCTATCTTTTGAATCCCTGAGAGCATCTGAACACCTTCTGGGGAATCGGATTCTGGGTTACCTTCATTCCCTATATTCATGTATAGAAAATTTTTGTGCATGGGATTCGTTTTTACGAACTTAATGAGATCGCTAACGGTTTTTCCGCTCTCCCAGAACACAGAGGGACTATTGGCAAAGTGCGCTTGGAATAAGTTTGGCCTTTTATAAAAACTATGTGACACAAGCAGCCCGCCGTATGAATGCCCAGAGAGTATTCTGAATTTTTCTGTCCGATAGTGTTCCTCGATGTATGGGATAACGTCTTGTTCAATAAACGTTAAATACTTATCTGCCCCGCCGCTATGCTCTTCGTAATTTGGATCAGATGTTGGTGTAAAATCTCTGCCTCTGTTGGAAGTAGAGATCCCAACGATGATCATTTGAGGGGCGCTATTGTAGCCATTCAGCGGGGCAAGAACGCCTGATACAAGAGGCAACCCTACAGGCGCATCTAAAGTGTAAAGAACAGGATAACGATAGTTTTGATTGAATTCACTTTCATACTTGAAAGGCAATTGAACATAGATATCAACGGTTTCATTTAACACAGAAGATGAAATTGGTATTTTTTGAAAAGGTAAATGCCGCTCAACAGCATTTTCTTTAAATGAATCCGCATACGCACTAAAGAAAGCCGTGACAATAAAAAAAATCGTGCAGAAATACTTGGTCATTCAATGTCCTTATTTAAATGCTTGTTTAGTAAAAGAAACTCCAGAATAAGGGATTGCTTAGATGGAGTCTAGTCACATGGAAACAATCAAGGTGTTGAAAAAAATAGCAGCTCCGAATTCTGACACGGACGCTTGTTGCGCTCTTGATACAAATTCCTAAATCATACGAACGAGTGCTTTAGCAGTGGTAGATACCTTCGAATAAGACAATTATTGATCTGTGTTTCGTTTATTATTGTTTCGATCAGATTGCCCAAATAGGTATTACTTGCTAAGGTCACTACGGCAAAGTCGCTCGGTAATTAGACCGACAGAATCCCTTGGTAATCACACTACTACACAAAAGATTAAATACACACCCATTTTGCTATTACTTCAAACATACTTTCAACTTTAATAGGCTTTGAAATATAGCCATTCATACCGCAATCTTTCGCCTTTAACAAATCGGTTTCTCTTGTATTAGCAGTCATTGCAATAATGGGTAAATTTTTAAACTTTGCTTGTTTTTTTATTTCTTTGGCTGCTGTGTAACCATCCATTCGGGGCATTTGGCAATCCATTAACACCCCATCATAAATTTTATTTTTTAGCGCTTCTAATGCCTCGATACCATCATTGGCAACATCAACGATTAAGCCTTTTTTGCGAAGTATTTGTGTTGCTACTTGCTGATTGAGCGGGTTGTCTTCAACCAATAAAATATGAATACCTTGAAGCTTTTGCAATGTATTTTGTGTATCTGAGCTCTCTAGTGATTCTGGTTTATTAAGTGTTTTTATATGCATAATTTGTAAAAGTACATTGTATAATGTGCTTTTAATAATTGGTTTAATAAGTACTTTATAAGTGTTATCAGCAAACCCTAGTAGGCTTTCGTTGAGTGCTTTATTTTCACAAGGTGCTACTACGATTAGCTTTTTCGCATTTAATTTGAGTTCATTACGAAGAGACTGCGCAGCCCCGTCATTACTTAAATTTAAAGTACGCCAATCTATAAAAATAAAATCGTAATCATGTAAGGCGCTTAACCGGTCTAGCACTTGGTTGATATTATTTGCAATATCAACTTTAACTTCAAATCCAATAAGCAGCGTTTGTAATGATGCTAACGTACTGTCTGAACTTTCGATAACAAGGGCCTGCTTAGCCCTAACATGTGATATTTCAAACTCACTTTTTTTAGTCGAATAGCTAAGTGGAATAGTAAAGCTAAAACAACTTCCTTTATTGAGTTTACTGTTTACTAAAACATTTCCCTGCATTAGTTCTACCAACGTTTTACTTATTACCAAGCCAAGCCCAGTCCCACCAAACTTTCGCGTTGTAGACACGTCAGCCTGAGTAAAAGGTTTAAATAGTGAATCTACTTGTGCTTGGCTCATTCCAATGCCATTATCTAAAACAGAAAAAGTGACACTGCAAAAATTGTCTACCTTTTGCGCTAACTTTACAGCTAATACAACTTTGCCGCGGGTTGAGAACTTCAGTGCATTATTAAGCAAATTTAACAGCACTTGATTAAGCCTTAATGCATCACCAATAAAAAAGTCAGGCAGTAAGGGGTCAATATCAAACAGCACTTCAATTTTTCTTTGTGATGCTAGCGTGCTAATAATATTGACAAGATTTTCTAGAAAGATATTAAAATTGAATTCTTTTTGTTCTAGCTCTATTTTACCCGCTTCGACCTTTGAAAAGTCTAAAATATCATTAATGATCCCTAATAAAGACTCTGCCGAATAGTGAATTTTTTCAACATAGTCGCGTTGCTTATCAGAAAGGCCAGTATCTAAAGCAAGATAAGCCATGCCAATTATTGCATTCATCGGGGTACGAATCTCATGACTCATATTTGCCAAAAAGTCTGATTTAGCATTATTTGCAGCTTCTGCATCTTGTTTCGCAAGTTTGAGGGCATGGGTTCTATTAGCAACCTCTTGCTCTAAGTTTTCAGCCGCTCCTTTGAGCACTTCATTGGCTTCGTAAAGTTGTAATGATTTGGCTTCTAATAGCTTTTCAGCTTCTTTTCGCGCCAAACGCTCTCGCTCTAACCTGCGCTGTAAAAGAGCAATGTCCATATCTAACCTACCAATGTTAAGTTAAACGTAGCAACTTGATGATCGTCATTGATATCGCTGCTTATACTTATATTTTCCTTAAAATGTTCGGCTGCGCCTTCTATTAATCCCTCAGCGAGCATGGCAAATGGGTTACTTGAATGATAAATCATCTGCATTTGGGTATTACTTAAGTGGTTGGTTTTAAAGGTGGGCAACTCAACGTCGGTATATAGTTTTTTAACTTCTACATGCACGTGCTGATCTATGGTATCTAAAAAATCAAACGTTGTAGTGAGCTCTTCAAAAAACTGTGGATAGTAGACTAAGAAGCGCTTTAGTAAGTATTTACCGTATTCTTTAACGAGTACATCAACCGGAATATCAACAATACTGCTCAGTGAGGTCACTAACTTTAAAAGCTCTTGCTTATTATAGTTACCAACACTGGTATAAGCCCCATTGGAATCCAGTTCGTTTTGCTCAATGATTTGATCAGCAACTGCTGGTGAAAATGTGATCTCGACCATTTCTAGAAATTCAGTAAAAATAATACCTTTCATACAACTACCCACTCATTAGCTATAAACAAAGTATAGTTTCAAACTAAAAAAATTCACGTACATAGCATGCGTATATGTTAATTAGTTTGCTGTGTATATTGGCATAACAAGTTAATAGCAATTAACGATTTAATAACCGATTTTTTTATTTAACTTATATTTTTGCTTATTTTTATACATTGATTGGTCTGCATCATTTAAAAGTGTTTCAAATGGCTGCTTTTTTTGCTCAGAAAAACTATAACCAACACTTAGTGATAACTCGCAAATTCCATCTAATACTAGTGCATTAGCAAACTCAATCGAAATTGTATTTATAATGTGGTCTAGTTTACTCTTATCATTTATTTGCATGACAGCAACAAACTCATCGCCTCCTAAGCGCCCCACGATGTCGGCATCTCTTAGGTGTTTTTTTAACGTTGTGGCTAATGTAATAAGGGCTTTATCGCCCGCTTCGTGGCCAAAGTTATCGTTTAATTTTTTAAAATCGTTAATATCGATAAATAAACAACACACATCAAAACCTAAACGATGAGAAAGGTTTAGTTTTTGCTGAGCAAGTAAACTTAATGCTCGACGATTATAAATATTAGTGAGCGGGTCTAGCATTGCAATTTCGCGCATTTTTTCAAAATTATATACAAGCGCTAAATCGTCTTCTATTAAGTCTCGTAACTGATTAATGAGCTCAAAATATTCATTCGTATAGTTTGTTTCTTTATTGTCTTTTAAGCAAAGCGTCCCAAATACATCTCCTTGCGGCCAGTGAATGGGTAAACCTAAGTAGGAGTTAACGCCATTTTCAACTACCTCAGGCATGGCGCTCCACATTTCAGTACTAGCAGCATCATTAACATATAAGAGATTGTCACTTTCGACCACATGCCTACAAAACATATCACTTTCAGGAGGAATAGTAGGGTTGGTCTCAAAGGTTGACCCACCCTCGTTTTTTCTGATAACTACTCGGTAACCTATGCTTGTTGCCTGTACTATATATCCGGAGGGAGCTGAAAATAACTCAGCAATTAAATCAATTATTTTTTGCCACTTATCTAGTGATATCTGACCATCAAGGCCAGTAAATGCCCACTTATCAGTCTCAAACATTTTATACCCCCGCTATTATTTACCTAAGTATAGGCAAAAAAAAATGCTTAAAAGGTAGTATTAATCACTGTATTAATTACATTGACTCAAAATTAAAGATATTTAGTAACTTAATTGTGCTTTAAGAACACTCTAATTTTTACTTACGTCTTCTGTTTGGCGCTCTTTGCCCTGTAATACGTTTTTTATCGCGATCTTTACGCGCTTTGTTAGTGTTTTTGCGGTTGTCTTTTGGCGGCTTATTTAAATCAGGTTCATAGCCTTCAAGCCATTGTGGTGTTAAGCGGGTATCAAGCAGTACTTCAATTTCTTCAAGTAGCCATTGCTCATCAAGACTCACTAACGACATTGCAAGGCCTTGCTCGCCAGCTCGTCCTGTACGGCCAATACGATGCACATAATCTTCAGCTATATATGGTAATTCAAAGTTAATTACGTATTTAAGTGCCGGTATGTCTAAACCGCGCGCCGCTACATCGGTGGCTACTAAAACACGCGTACTACCCTCTTTAAAGTTTTGTAATGCGCGGTCGCGAGCACCTTGTGATTTATCACCATGAATAGATTCGGTTTTTAAACCATCTTTACACATTTCTTTGGCAAGCTTATCGGCCATTTGTTTTGTGCGGGTGAATATAAGTACTTGGCGCCAGTTTTTCATGCCAATCATGTGCGATACCAGTTCGCGCTTTCTGTCTTCATCTACTGCGTAAATAACTTGTTCAACCTCTACAGCAGCAGAGTTGCGCTTATCAACTTCAATAAGCTCAGGGTCTTTGAGCATTTTTTTACTCAGCTCAAATACACTGTCATCAAAGGTGGCGGAAAACAGTAAGGTTTGACGATCGCCTGGGATATGACGCAGTATTCGTCTAATTTCGTCAATAAAACCCATATCAAGCATACGGTCTGCTTCATCAAATACTAAAGAGTCTACGCTTGAAAGCACCACACTGCCCTTCACTATATGATCAAGTAAGCGCCCAGGAGTTGCCACTATTACTTGCGCTGTTTTAAGTGCTTTAATTTGCGGGCCTATACTTGCGCCACCATAGGCAAGTGCACCTTTTATATCTGTACCTTGTGCGTATTTTTCAAAGCTTGCAAATACTTGCTGAGCAAGCTCCCTAGTGGGCGTTAAAATAACCACACGAGCAATGCCTGGTTCGTCTTTTTTAGCGGTATTTAAAAGCTTGTGTAATAGCGGTAAAACAAAAGCGGCTGTTTTACCGGTGCCAGTTTGAGCGCTGCCCATAACGTCTTTGCCCGCTAAAATTGGCGGTATCGTTTTGTGCTGAATGGCGGTAGGCGTAGTGTAATTATTTTGCTCTATTGCCGTTAATAGTAACGGGTCTAGGGCTAGTGATGAGAACGATGTGGCAGACATAAGCTTGGCTTTAAAATAACAAAGAACGCTATTATACCTGAGCTTTAGTAATAAAAAAGGCGCTAAATAGCGCCTATATAAAATGAAGTATTTAAGCCGGTTTTAATGTGGCTTTACGTTCATTATAAAATGCAATTAAATCATCTACGGTGCTTTGACAGTACTCACGAATACCCGATACGACCATGTGTTTTTCACCAAAACCCACTTTTTCGCCGTTTTCTAATAAATTAAAGCGCAAGGTTATTTTGCCGCGTTTACCAGCGTATTCAAAGCTTGGCTCTGCAAACTCTAGAGTCGGTGATTTAATATCAATGTTATTAAGGTTAATTATCATTGATTCATAAATAATCATAGGACGCGCAGGGTTTATCATTACCTCTTGCTTGCCCATTAAAGGAATAATTACATGCGGGAACGCAGCACCTGAGAACTCAACATAATTTTTTATTAAACTGTTTGTAAGTGTTGGGCATTTACTGGTTTTACCATCGCGTTTAACCTTTAAAATTACTTTTTCGCCATGGTTTACATCAAACTCTTCTCCAGGTTGTTCTGGAAAATTTAGCTTGGTATTTTCATCAACCATACCGGCAAAGGTAAACTCCATTCGCTCACTAATGCCATAGCGGTCTAACACTAGAGAAAAAAGTAAGTCTCCTGGTGCGCAAAACTTTTTAGCGTCTTTATCATGAAGCGGGTTGTAGTCGTCGGCTACACATTTAGCAAAGCGACAACCTTGCTCACGAGAAATTGAAACATAATCAGCATGCTGCTGATAGTAAGGGCTTAACATAGTGTGTTCACTGCTTAAACTGCTTATAACCTAGCTATACTACCAGAAAAAAAATCTTGAGAGGTCGAATCTGTTTAATAAAGGCGAAAAATGATAATTTGCAACCCACTAATTAACTAAGTAAATTAGGCAAATACGAGTTTAAGGGATTAACTAATGAAGTATTTTTCTTTATTAATATGCGCGATTTCATTTTTAACTGGCTGTAATAACGTTACTTACACAACCAATATCGACGACGAGGTTTTATCAGAACACGTTTCAAGCCACATTAAAAAACGTGGCCTAGAGCAGTTTTACAGTGTACAAGACGCTCTCGATAGAGGTGCAAGCCCCCTTGGTGGAATAAAAGGCGAAAGCTGCGATGTATCAGATGATACGCGAACATCCTCAATTAGCTATAACCGCTTGAAATCACAAGCTATAGAATCCCTTAAAAACGATGTGCTTTATTTAGGTGGCAATGCATTTACACTAGAGCAGTGCCAATCAGTATCCCGCTACAATTGTGATTTAGCCGTTATTTGTACAGGACAAGCCTATAATTATTAATAGCTCAAAATTATCTAATTGAGACTATAACGCTATGTAATTCGTTTTCTCTCATTTCCCCTATCAAACAACAAGCTGTATTTGCCAATGACTTTTTACTTTTTAGCTGCCGCTATTTTATGTGTTTTCCCACAGTGTAAACTCACTGTATTTCGCCAACCATTATGGCAATACTTATTGCTGCTAAGTGTTATTACTGCCTATTATCAAGAGTATATAAATTTAAACGCGGTTGCTGTTATAGCTGTTTATGTGGGATTGTTTCACTTTACGTTATTGGCAACCTCAGCGTTAAAACGTAATGTTCTAACGTCTTTATTTATAACAGCCTCACTCGGGTTAGCCTTACATTGGTTTGCGGGTTTTAATAACCTGCCAATTGTTGTTAATGAACAAGTCACCAGTAACGCAATTGCATTTACCCTGTATGCTAATTTCGATAAAGCATTAGCGGGTTTAATGCTGAGCGCTTATTTTTTTGCAAAAAACAAAACGATAAAGCCAGTAACTATCGGCTACCCTGCTTTAATCATAATTATCACTATTTTAGCGGCGCTTATAACTGCTTTAACGTTAAACCTTGTTGAATTTGCACCAAAAG
Organism: Pseudoalteromonas sp. APC 3224; assembly: GCF_030407535.1. Lineage (GTDB taxonomy): Bacteria > Pseudomonadota > Gammaproteobacteria > Enterobacterales > Alteromonadaceae > Pseudoalteromonas. Next base: position 82,450 of record NZ_JASDDF010000005.1, read on the forward strand.
TACCTGAATTTTGGTTGTTATTTATAGCTATCAACCTACTTTTTACCTGCGTTGCAGAAGAGGCATTATTTAGGGGAGTGATACAAACTAAGCTTTCAAAACTAATAACCCCGAGCAGGTTTGCACTGCTCGCACCGGTGATCAGTACTTGTGTATTTTCACTGGCACACTTTTCAGCGGGAACTCATTATATGCTTGTGGCGGCCGTTGCAGGTTTTGGTTATGGCTATATTTACTATAAAACAAGCCGATTAGAATGGGCTATTTTGTGTCATTGGCTCGTTAATGTGTTTCATTTTTTCTTATTTACTTACCCTATGCTGGCAACTCCATCTTAAAACTACAGGCACAAAAAAGCCGCTTAAATAAAGCGGCTTTTGAATCTATATACGCGATTACGCACTTGGGTAATCGCGGTATGCGCGTTCTATCTTTTTAGCCTGCTTTTTAGAAATACCTAAATGGGCAAGCGCAACACGTAAACGTGCACGCGATAGGTCAGACCCTAAAATTTCCATTGCATCTAATACCGAGGTAGATGATGTTTTGCCGGTAATAGCCACAAATATAGGCTCTAAGAAGTCTTTAATTTTAAGCTCGTGGAAGGTAGCGACTTCTTTTGCAATTGCAAAAATAGCAGGCTTTTCAAAGCTACGTAAGCCTTCTAGCTGCCATACAAAAAATTGTAATGCTTGGCGAATAACATCTTCGTCAGCTTTACCGGCTGTTAATAGCGCTGGATCGTAAGTCGGGATACCGCCTACAAAGTGCCCTGCTAAATCAACCATGTCAGAGAGCGTATTTATACGCGTTTTAGCTTCCGGTAATACTTTAGCAAGCATGTCGCCATTAAATTTCCAGTCAACAAAACGCTGCATTAGCTCTGCATCAGTTAAGTTTTCGCGGATCCACATACCGTTTAACCAGCTTAACTTGTCTACGTCGAATACTGGGCCACCAAGCGATACACGCTTCATGTCAAAATGCTCTATCATTTCATTAAGAGTGAACTTTTCACGCTCATCAGGCATTGACCAACCCATACGGCCTAAGTAGTTTAGTACCGCTTCTGGTAAGTAACCCATTTCTTTGTAGTAATTAATAGACGTTGGGTTTTTACGCTTAGACAGTTTTGATTTATCTGGATTACGCAATAATGGTAAGTGACCTAGTACCGGTGCTTCCCAACCAAAATCTTCATACAGTTTTAATAGCTTAGGCGCTGAGTTTATCCACTCTTCACCACGGAAAATGTGGCTAATTTGCATATGGTGATCATCCACCACGTTAGCTAAAAAGTACGTTGGAAAACCATCTGCTTTTAATAGCACTTGCATGTCTACGTTTTCCCACGGGATCTCAATTTCGTCGCGTAGGTAATCGTTAAACTTAAAGGTACCTTCGCTTGGGATTTTCATACGTATAACGTACGGTTTACCAGCAGCTAGGTTTGCTTTAATTTCGTCTTCTGTATGGTTTAAGCCACGACCATCGTATTTAGGACGCAGACCTTCGGCCATTTGCTCTTCACGCATTTGGTCCAGTTCTTCGCTGGTTGCAAAACAATAAAATGCTTTGCCGTCTTCAACTAACTGATGAGCGTATTTTTTATATAAATCACTGCGCTCAGATTGACGGTATGGACCAAACTCACCACCTACATCAGGACCATGATCCCACTCAAGGCCTAACCAGCGTAAGCTATCCATGATGGCTTGTTCAGATTCAGGTGTGCTGCGAACTTGGTCAGTATCTTCAATACGAAGTACAAATTCACCGCCTTGCTGTTTAGCAAAACAGTAGTTAAATAAGGCAATGTAAGCGGTGCCAAGATGCGGGTCACCAGTTGGCGACGGAGCAACACGGGTACGAATTGTCATGGTAATGTCTCTTTTAATAAGTGAGATGGTATGAAATACCAATAAATATTTTAAGCGGCTACTTTGTTTAAGTAAGCAATAATATCGTTTGATTCATAAAGCCATTTTACTTGGCCATCTTGCTCAATACGTAAACAAGGTACTTTAACTTTTCCGCCTTGCTCTAATAGCTCTTGGCGGTATTGCTCATCATTTTTTGCATCGCGTGTTTCAATTTTTAAGCCTTCACGCTTAATTGAACGGCGCACTTTTACACAAAAAGGGCATGCTTTGAATTGATAGAGCTTAAATTGTGCGGTTTGCTGATCAAGCTTAGTTTGCTCTTGCGGATCACGTTTTTTGCTACGCGGCGTAAAAACAAAATTAAAAAATAAGATGATACAACCTAAAACCCAGCGAACTAATTTCATCTTCAATACTCTTTACAACAAATTTAAGGTGCAAGATTTTAACACAAAAAAGCGCAACACTATAAGCGGATTATACGTTGCGCTATATCGTTAAAAAAGTGCTTAATTACAACACCACCATATCATCCCTGTGTAGCACTTCCACGCCGCTATCGTAATCAAGTAAATGGCTGATTTGATTAGAATGTGCGCCTTTTATTTTATCGATTTCAAGATGGCTAAAGCGCGTTAACCCGCGTGCAATAATTTGCTGGTTTACATCAATTAAGTTAATTAAATCTCCACGTTCAAATTCACCTATTGCACGCGTAATACCTTTAGCAAGTAAACTAGCCCCCTTAGATTGCAATGCATGCACCGCACCGGCATCAATTAAAATTTGGCCACTACTTTTAGGCCCTGCCAATAACCATTTTTTTCGACCATCTTTAGGCGCGGTAAGTTTTAAAAAACGGGTGCCTGGTAGTTGCTCGCTCATGCATTTTAAAATCACATTTTCATCAGCGCCTTTGGCAATAATCACCTCAACCCCAGCTCTTCTGGCAATATCCGCGGCCTGTAATTTGGTTGCCATACCCCCTGTGCCTAGGTTCGTACCGCTGCCACCCGCAAGTTGGCGTAACTCATCATTAATATGGGTAACTTCGTCAATCAAGGTGGCGTTAATGTCGGTGCGCGGATCGCTGGTGAATAACCCTTGTTGGTCGGTCAGTAGCAGTAACTTATCGGCATTGGCTAAAATAGCCACCAATGCCGACAAGTTATCGTTGTCACCTACTTTTATTTCGCTAGTAGCAACTGCGTCATTTTCATTAATGATCGGCACAACATCGTAATTTAATAGGGCATTGAGGGTATCGCGTGCATTTAAATAGCGCTCTCTGTCGTCAACATCCGCGCGCGTTAGTAGCATTTGCCCGACGTTAATGCCATACAACGCAAATAAGCTTTGCCAAATATGAATGAGCTGCCCCTGTCCAATGGCGGCCAACATTTGTTTGTCTATTAATGTGCGCCCACAGGGTTTTAATAGCTGTTCGCGACCTGCGGCAACCGCACCGCTTGATACTAAAATAACATGATGACCTTGCTTTTTTAGCTCACTGCATTGGCGAACAAGTTCCACCATATGTGCTTTGTCTAACTTATCGGTACCGCCAGTGAGTACGCTTGTACCTAGCTTTACAACTACGACCTGATCCCTTTGCATGTTTTTTACTTAGCGCAATAAATGATGAATTTATTTATACCAGTTCGGTATTTTTGAACAAGTAAAAAATATTCAATCCCCCCCTCTGCGTGCTAGGATCGCACTATATTCAACCGATTAAATTACACCTTATGCCTGCCAGTTTATGTTTAATTATTGCCACCTTTTTGTGGGGTAGCTCCTTTATTGCACTTAAATACGCGATTGCGATTTATGACCCTGCCTTGGTGATATTTTTACGTATGCTCACCACTTTACTGATTTCGTTATGTTTATGGCGTTACGTAATTCGCTTTGAATATTTAAAAGGCGATTGGAAGTACTTATTAGGCATGTCACTGGCAGAGCCTTGCTTGTACTTTTTATTTGAAGGCCACGCAATGGAATATACCTCAGCGTCTCAGGCGGGGGTGATTGTTTCTTGTTTACCCATTATTGTGGCATTTTTAGCGTTTTTCATGCTCAAAGAGCATATTAGTAGAGCTATTGTAGTGGGTTTTACGCTGTGTATTGGCGGCAGTATTTTACTTACCTTGCTCTCACCGAGTTCAAGCCAAGCCCCAAACCCATTACTGGGGAATTTTTTAGAATTAATGGCCATGGTGTGCGCGGCATTTTATACCGTGTGTATAAAACATTTAGCTAACCGTTATTCCCCACTCACATTAATTGCTCTGCAAGGCGTGAGTGGTAGTTTGTTTTTTGCTCCGTTTTTACTGTTTATTGACCTACCCAGTGAAAACCAACACGATTTAACCGCACTAATGAGCATTTTGTACTTAGGCTCTTGTGTTACTTTGGGTGGGTACGGCATGTACAACTACGCGATTAGTAAAGTGTCGGTGTTAACCGCCGCGGCTTACTCTAATTTAATCCCTATTTTCACTTTAATTTTGTCAGCCATTATCCTCAACGAAGTACTAACTCTTGGCCAGTGGATCAGCATATTTGTGGTGTTTATAGGCGTAATGATTAGTCAACGCCATCAAGAACTAGTGGTCGATATTCCTAACTCAACTTCGGGTGAGGATATTTCTGCCGACACTAACCATCTTAAATCGGTACCCGAGGCCAGTGAATCAAAAGGGTAACAGGTTAATAAATACAGCCCTGATTGCTGCAAAAAATCGGTGTTGTACTGATTAATTACCTCAACATGTGTTACTGAATAATGCTGCACTTGGCCATTTTTAAGTTGTAGAGAAAATTGCTCCCCCACTTTAGCGTTTTTTAAAAACGCAAAGTGGGTATCGTTGTGGCCAGCAATAAGTGCTCCTTGCGAGTTACCAAAATCAGCCCCACCTAACTCCCCAGCAGGTAAAAAGTGGCTCGGCGCAAACGCTAAGTTTCTGCCACTTGCACCATCAAGCACGGTTAGTCGTTTGTTATGCTTTGGCCATATTATTTGTGCCACCGGGTAGCTATCAGCATAAAACCATGGCTTAATTTTTTTATTGGGCGATTTAAGGGCTCTTTGCCAAGCTTGCTCTATTAACACTTGTGCAAGCCATGCCTTTGCCTGCATGTATACACCATGGCCAAACAAGCTCAGTCCTAAGGCAAGTAAACCTATGCTTAGCCACTTTTTCATTTACAGCGCCTTACTAACAACAGACCACCTAGAAGTAGTAATGCTCCAAACACAATATGCATTTTGCTTTGCCCATCTGTTTGCGGCAAGCGCATGGTCATTCCTTGTGGCATAGTATTAGCCACTTGTGTGCTTTGTTTAGCAACTTCTTTAATAGTGGTCTCTTCTATGGCAACAAACGCAGTAAATGGGCTAAGTAATTGATGCTCAAGCGCGAGCTGCTGCACTTGCTGTTTTACAACACTTTGTTGGTTGTATAACAATAACGACTTTATTTTTTGACGTGCCCAAAGCTTATCAATTCCCGTGGCTTTTGAACTTGCTTGCGGATTAAGCTTAACCTTAAACTCCCCATGCGCCGTTTGCCCCGTAAAAGTAATTGCATCGGTAGTGTCTAATTTAATAGCCACCATAATAGGCTCAGCAAAATATAGGTCAGGCAAAGGTGAGGGCCAAAAATCTAAGCTGTCTCCATTTGTATTTGTTAACGCTAAATTAGTCATAGCCGGGTGAGCAAGTTTATCAAACAACTGCTGCATTTTCGGCTGCACATCATGAGCACTGCTTATAAAGGTGTAAGTTCCCTTGCCTATATCAGCGGCACGACGCATAAAATAACGGTTAGGCGCGCTACCAATGCCCACGGTAAATAAACGGCTATCACCTAAGGTATGCGCAATATGTTTAAATAACTGATCTTCGTTACTTACGCTACCATCGGTTAAAAATACAACTTGGCGTACAAACCCTTCAAACTGCGTACCATCAAGTACCGCATCAAGTGCGCCTTTTATTTCAGTTCCGCCATCGGCTTGTAAGTTATAAATAAAACGCTCTGCGCGACGTAAATTGAAGTCACTGGCAATTAATGGGGTCTCACTCATGGCTGCAACCTCATTATTAAAACTGACAATATTGAAGCTATCATCACTATCTAATAATGATAATGCGTAAAACAGCGCTTTTTTAGCTTGTTCAATAGGCTGCCCATGCATAGATCCCGAAGTATCAACTACAAACACCATTTCACGCGGTAAACGCTGAGATTGAGGAAAACTATCGCTTGGCGGCATTAACATTGCTAACGCATACTGCTCACCATTTTGTGCTTGCTGAGTAAAAAGTGCAGCTTGCGCTTGCGCTATTTGAAGTGGCTTAAACTCAAGTACAAAGTCTCTATTTATGGCTTGCTGTGGTTTTAGCACAATGCTGTATTGCCCAAATGCAGGGTTTTCAATATTAACTTGATGGTACTTAGCGTTTATATCAACCAATTCTAAGCCTATATCCATGTTAATTGTTAAGCTTAAATCGCTGGCATTTGCCGCCTCATTGGTTTGTTTTGTGTAAACAGGGCTTAACCACCCCTGTGGAGTGAACGAAGGTGTATTAGTGCTTTTTACCGCATGCTTATCTTGTTCATCGTTAACTTTCCCTGTTATTGCATGATAGCGTGGCGTAATTGTGGTTGGAAAATGGATCGCAAAGGTTCCGTGTTGGTAATCAATAATCTCTTGATACTCAAGCGTTATAACTATTTCTTCTCCTGGCCCTACATTTGCCACATTTGTAATAAACATATTTGCACGCTGCTGTCGCAGCAATGAAGCTTGTTTGCCTGCTTTTTTGGCAGCTTGGTACTGTTTTTCAGCTTGGCGTTTTTTTGCTATTTTACCTTTAATAACTCGCTCGCCAATGCGCATGGTCATTGCTTGCACGGCGCTTTCATCGGGTAAAGGAAATACATAACGTGCATTTACGGCAAAAGGGTTTTCATTTATGTAGTGCTGCGTAACTACAACACGATTAATTAGCCCTGTTAGGGCCATTTTTGCATCGCTTTTTAAAATAACCCCAGGGTTTACCGCCACTCCTTGGCTATCAAACAAAGATAGTTTTGGCGACTGCGCATGGCTTTTAAAGCTGGCCAAAAGCACGATAATAATAAAAATAAAAAGGCTTACCTTGGTAAGCACTTTGGTGGGTTTACTCAACATAAATCACTCCATCGAACGCCTTGCGATTAATTGCTTGCTGTTTGATCAGTCGTTTGATTAAGCGCACGGGTAGTCAGGGTAACGCGTCTGTCAAAAAAGTTATCTTCGAGGGTGTTACTATTTGCTATGCTTTGTTGCTCGCCAAATGCTTGTGCGCTTAAACGTGTATGGCTAACCCCCTGTTTAATTAAGTAACTTTGTACGGCGTTTACTCTGGCTTTTGAAAGTAATAAGTTCGCTTGCTCTGCACCACGCTGATCGGCAAAGCCACTTAAATCGAGTGCGAGTTGCGGTTGGCTTTTTAATAACGCTACCAATTGATCAAGCTGCTTGGCAAAATGTGGAGCAATATCGCTAGAGCCTGTTTTAAATTGTACTGTCATTGCCAATAAATTATTAAGCTGCGATTGAGTTAATTGCTCATTTTGCTGCGCCAGTAGTTCAAGTTGCGCCTCTAGGTGACTGTTATGATTAAGTACGTGTTGGTAGTCGTTGGTTTTCTCTGCCATTACAGTTAAAGCTTGCTGCTGCTCAGCAATGGTTTGCTCAGCCACCTTGGCATCGCCAATCAAACCACCAGCAAATGCGCCTACAAACGCGCCGATTGGCCCACCAACAACACCACCAATAATGGCACCTGTGCTCAGGCCAACAATTGTTTCTTTTTTTGCTTCTTTTGATGGGGTATCCGCAGCAAATACTGGCGTACAAAAAGTGCTAACAAGTGTGAGTGCGATTAATGTTTTCTTCATGGTCTATTCCTTACTATTAATAATGGTTGGCAAGCTATTGGTTGGCACTTGCGTTGTATTGGTAATTTCAATAGCTGTATTAAAACACCATGAAGTGGCAATAAAGGGGAGTAAAAATGGCAAACTGCTGAGCAATTGTGGCAAAAAAATGGCAATTGCCTTTTTAACCTTACTTAGCACAAAAACTTCGTTATAGTGCGTCTAAGTCAATATGAGTAATTAATAAAAATGAAAAAAATAGCTATCGTTGAAGATGAAACTGCCATTCGCGAAAACTACATAGAAATGCTGAGCGCTCAAGGCTATCAGGTAAGTGGTTATGAAAACCGCCCTCAAGCAGAAGTAGCTTTTAAAGAAGCACTCCCCGATTTAGCCATTGTTGATATTGGCTTAGGCCATGAAATAGATGGCGGCTTTTTACTGTGCCAAACTTTGCGTTCACTTTCTAAAACCTTACCAATTATTTTTTTAACCGCTCGCGACAGCGAAATAGACACCGTATGTGGCCTGCGCATGGGCGCCGATGACTACTTAACCAAAGATATTAGCTTAGCGCATCTAGCCGCGCGTATTGGTGCGCTATTTCGCCGCATGGAAGCATTAGAGCAACCCGCCGATGCCAACGCATTAATAATTCGCGGTCAACTAACACTCGACACGCAACGCATGCAGGTGCTTTGGCAACAACAGTTGGTTGATTTAACCGTAACTGAGTTTTGGATGCTGCATTCACTCGCCCAACGACCTGGCCACGTTAAAAGCCGTAATGAGTTAATGAACGATGCTAAAATTTATGTAGACGACAGTACCATTACCTCTCATGTAAAACGCATTCGTAAAAAGTTTATAGCACTCGATAGCCAGTTTGACTGCATTGATACCGTGTATGGCATGGGTTACAGGTGGGAGCAACCCACATGCTGAGATTTGGCCTACGCAGTAAATTTATTCTACTTTCATGCTTTTTGTTTTTGTTGCCATGGTTAGGCTACGAATACGTATGGGAAATGGAAAAGTTTTTACGCCAAGGCCAAGAAAAAACGCTAGTAGGTACTACACGCGCACTGGCAACGGCTCTGCACGAACGCCCCGCTTTATTTGACGAACAAACCAACTTTTTAGATCAAGTTGTAAAAGGCCGCGATCTCTATGCTTATAATTTAAAGAGTCCAATTCAACTCGATGGCAAACTCAGCGACTGGGACGCTTACCAATCGCTATTTTGGCTTTATGACAAACGCTACTTACAAACAGCCGATGATAACCATCAGCTAAGCAACTTATCATTTAGCCACATGGTAGGTAAGTTTGATAATTACTTATATGCAGTATTTAAAGTCACTGACGATGCTTTAGTATACCGTGCCAAAAACAGCCTCAGCATTACCAATAACGATTACGTAAAAGTTGGCCTAAAAAACCCCGATGGGCAATTTAATACTTATGTTATTGCTCCGCGCCAAGATGGCTGGGTCAACGCATTTGATGCCAACAGTAAAATGCCTTTTACTAAAATTCAGGGTTTCTTTAAACAAACTGAAACAGGTTACAACCTTGAGCTGCGCTTTCCTTTGAGTATGCTTGGCAATAAACTGGGATTTGCCATTGCCGATGTTGATAGTAAACAACCAAACCAACCCCCTAGTATTATGTCTACATCGAACTTAAATAACCCGAATGATTTAGGTTCGGTACTGGTGCCCTCCCCTGAAATAAACCGTATATTAAAAGGCATGGGACACAGCGGCAGTCGCATATGGGTGGTCGATAACCATCACCGTGTATTAGCGCAATCGGGCAGCATTCAAAATGCCGATGGTGTATGGGCCGATGGGCTAAAAAATCAAGCGCCAAAAACTGCGTGGCAGCGCTTTGAACAGGCCTATTTACATCCTTTGTATTATAAAATTTTAACCCGTCCTGAAGATGAATTTATAGATACCTTACACGATGTAGCTTCAATGCAAGGCGCTCATTTAGCCAAAGCACTTAAAGGCAAACCGGCCTCGTCGTGGCGGCTCACTCCCGATAACAAAGCGGTGATATTATCGGCTGCATATCCTATTTGGATTGAGGATAAAGTTATTGGGGCAGTTATAGCTGAAGAAACCACCAATGGCGTGCGTACACTGCGTAATAAATCGCTGGAAAAACTATTTAATGTGATTTTAGCGGTCATGTTAATTGGCACAGTCACTTTGTTCTTTTTTGCTTCGCGTATATCGAGCCGTATTAGGCGACTACGAGATACAGCAGAGCAAGCCATTGATGCGCAAGGACGAGTAACAGGCCATATAAATTATAGCGATGCCAATGACGAAATTGGCGACCTGTCGCGTAGCTTTTCAAATATAGTGAGCCGACTTGGTGGCTATACCGATTATTTAGAAAATATGTCGTCGCGCTTATCTCACGAGCTGCGCACACCGGTTGCGGTTGTCCGTTCATCTCTTGAAAACTTACAAAGCTTGCAGCAAAGTGAACTGAGTCAAAAATACCTTGAACGTGCTAGCGAAGGGGTTGAGCGCTTAGGTAAAATAATTACCACTATGAGCGAGGCAACCCGCCTTGAGCAAAGTATTCAAAGCAATGAGCCGGAGTCGTTTGATTTACAAAAAGTAATTAGTGGCTGTATGCAGGGCTACCAACTTACTTATCCTAACCAGTTATTTACACTCAACATTTGCCAAAGCACACTGTTGATGCAAGGTGCCCCTGAATTTATAGCGCAACTGCTCGATAAGCTAATTAATAATGCCTTGGAATTTAGTGAAGCTAACACTGCAATTGAAGTCAGCCTTAAGCAAAATGAAAGCAAAGCAACCTTAACGGTAAGTAATACAGGTACTTTATTGCCTGAGGGACTTACTGAACATATTTTTGATTCTATGGTATCGGTGCGCAGCCAAAAAATGCAGCAACAACCGCATTTAGGTTTAGGACTTTATATTGTAAGACTGGTGTGTGATTACCACAAAGGCACAGTAGCGGCGCACAATAATGAGCAAGACAATGGAGTGGTATTTACTGTGAGCTTACCACTTAATAACTAAAGGTTCCCTAGAAGCTATGCCTCTTTTTTTAACAAGCGATACAAAGTATCCATACGCTTATGCGCTTGCTGCACCTTTGCTTGCGCCTCAACTTTTATAGTTAAGATAAGTAGTAACAACAGATAAAAACTAGGCTGAGCTAATACGTCTGGGAACATCAATGAAACAAATGCGATATAAGCAAAACTGCCAAATAATCCCTTAAAAATATCAAAGGGTTTAGGTGAGTGTTTTTCAAACTCATCTTCAAAAACTCGTTTTTTTTCAGCTTCGCTTATCGCTAATTTTGCGTTAATTTGTTCTGGTGTCATTAAATTAAGTCCTTTTAAGATAAATACAATTATGGATATGCAGCTGTCACTATTAAGAATGATAAGCAAACTCTATTGTATCGCTATTTGGTAAAAGTGACGAGCAAAAAAGGCTGAAACGTCCTAGGGTCTGTTGACCTTTGCGGATTAAAATTTGTTCAAACTAGGGGCGATTTAATCGCGGCGCGAGGTTTGTAACCTAGTGGGCTCGATAACTGCTCCTGCGTTATTCTACTGGCTTACATCCATGTAAGAATAAGTAAAAACCGAGCAAAGCTTCCGCGTCCTGCTCACGCCCCTTACCTACATCCATGTAGGCAACAAAGAGTAAATCGCCCCTAGGCAGAACCCGAAGGGCAGCGCCTGTTTGGCATTGATGCTACGTTACCGCCTATTTATGGGGAATAACCACACCACATAGGCGCTGCCTTGCCTAAATACCAAACAGACTGCTGCAAATTCAACCTTGAAAGGTCAACAGACCCTAGTTATAGCAAGGACGTTTAAAAATGACTTAATGCAATATTACAATCAGTTTAAGTGACCTTGGGAGTGTTAGTGTTTAAAAACGCTTTAATGCAGTCTATTTCTGCCTGTTTGACCGTTTCGCCTATTTCGGGGCCCTTTTTGCCGCTTTTAACCGCGTCTTGCACTATCTGTTTTTTATCCATTTTTTGTAGTTCATTGTGAATAGCACGTAATTTAGCGGCTTGTGGATAGGGCTTATCCACCAGCGTTTCGCCTCTTCCTTGTGCATCACACTGGCACGCTTGAGTAAAAGCAATAAAACGCTCTGGATGCACTAGCGCATTTAAATTAGTGACGATTAATTTATGAATAGTTTGCGGTCTTAACTGTTCAAGCGTGTGGCAAAGTGTATGGTTATCACTGGTAAGCACGCCTATATCACGAAAGCGATTAGGCACTTTTAAACGTTCACAAAAGGCCTCAACTACAGCAACCCCTTCACGTTCATGGCCGCGTAAATTACCGCGTTTTTTATAGCTTAGTGCTTTACCAAAATCATGAGTTAAAGCGGCAAAACGCGTTTCTAGGTTAAAGCCTAAATCGGCTGCTCGTCTAAGCACTAGCATAGTATGGACAAACACATCGCCCTCGGGATGATGATTTGCAGGCTGCGGGGTGTTTTTCATCTGCTCTATTTCAGGAAAAATACCTAATTCATCTAATGCTTGAAAATAAAGTTCAGGGTGTTTTTCGCCAAGCGCTTTTTCTGTTTCAAGCCAGACTCGCTCTGGTACTAGATGTTCCAACTCGCCTTTATTTTTAAGCTCATGCATTAATTCAATAGTACTTGGATGAATAGACCAGTCACTACCATAACGCGCTAAAAAGCGAGCAATACGCAATACCCGAACAGGGTCTTCTACAAATGCTTGGGTGGTGTGGCGCAGTATTTTATTTTTTAAATCAGCTTGACCATTAAAAGGGTCAATAATAGTGCCGTTTTCGTCTAGTGCCATAGAGTTAATGGTTAAATCTCGGCGTGCTAAATCTTCTTCAAGGGTTACGTTTGGGCTGGCATCCACCACAAAGCCGGTATAACCTTTACCACTTTTACGCTCAGTGCGCCCTAGTGCATATTCTTCTTTAGTGTTTGGGTGTAAGTAAACCGGAAAATCGCTGCCAATGGGTAAAAATCCGAGCGCTTCCATTGTCTCTGGCGTTTCACCAATAACAACATAGTCATTATCTTTTGATTGTATGTTTAGCAGTTTATCTCGCACTGCTCCACCCACTAGGTAAACTTGCTTTAAACTCTGTTGCACTTTATTCCCAACCACTACTTTTAAGCTTTTCTTTGATGTTAATCATACCTAATAGTCATTAAAAAATCTGTGTTGTTTGCCAAGCTTTATTAAGCTCATTACAATAGCGCATTATTTTTTAATACCTAACAGCGAATGAAAAACCACTCAGCAAAAAAAGAACTTATGTTACTGCCCATCCTTTTGGTGGTTATTATTATGTGTGTTGCAGGGCATTTCTTGCTGCAGGCTAATTTTCAAGACAGCCATTTGGTTGAGTATTTGTTAGCTGCAATTCCATTTGCTATGTTTGGCTTAGTAATAGTAGCCTTTAAAATGGCAGCCAAAAGTGAACAACAAGAAAATGATGAGTAAATAAGTTACTGATAGTTTTTTTCTGCTTTAGTGACTTTGTATAGATAGCGTCTTGATTCTGCACGTGAGTGCTTAGTGGTGAGAATATTATAAAACTGGCTTGCAGTAAGCTGATTTATTTGTGAAAACGCCACACTTCTATTTTTATTAAATATGCGCAGTACATTACCCGCCCCGCCGTTATAAGACGAGATCATGGCAAAGTGCTTACTTTTGTCGGTACTAATTTTGTTTAAGTAGTTATTTTTTAAAATACTTAAATAGGCGCTGCCAATATCAATATTATATTTTGGATTAAACAATACAGCTTTGGTTGGTTGCCCGGATACTTTTTTTATTTTTTGGTATACATCGCGCCCTGCGGTAGCCGGGATCACTTGCATTAATCCATAGGCATTGGATGAACTCACCGCATGTGGATTAAAGCTACTTTCGGTTTCAATAATGGCATAAATAAGTGCTGCCGATATTTGATATTTTTTTGCAGCCGCAAGCACATAATCACTGTATTTTTGTTTTCTTAAATGGGCATTTTGCTCGACTAAATCAAAACTAACCGACGAAATAACGTGCCCATATTGACGTTGCTTTTTTAAGTTATTATTTACTAAATAACGCGCAAATCGATTAGCACGCCAGCTATATTTTATGGGTAACTTATCTTGATCGAGCACTTGTTGGTATAAAAACGGCTCGCCTTCTAAAATGGGCGCTTCGCTGGTAAAAATATCGGTTTTATCGGGATCGCTAGAAGTCAGTAAGGTCATCACAATAGCCTGCTGTAACAAGCTTATTGTATTTTTTAACGCGATGGTTTCTACTTTTACAGTGCCTTGCTCAAAATCAATAATGGCACGAGCTTGGTAATCATTACTGTATTTTACGTATTTTTTGGCACTAGGTTGCTGAGTGTTTTGTTTACCCCACTTGCGCCCAACAACGCTTTCTAATGCGGCTAAAAGCTGTTTTACGCTACCAACCTGTGCCTTAATAGAACGGTGTGTTTTTTGTGCTTGCTTGTGAATTGCAACCACGTCGGTAGGATCGTTTTTTACTTGCTTTACCAGTTTATTTAAATCAACAACGGGCGGTAAACCTGACAGTGATTTACAGCCACTTAAGCCAACTAGCAAAAGTATAAACGCATACTTTTTCACACAACATCCTAATAAACTTAATAAATCCTCATTTATTATAATACATGATAACCAAACCAGTCAGGTTTAATTGTTTGTGCTTGACCACTTGGGGTTAGTTTAATATTCAGCTGGCTATCGAGTAAGTCGATAGCAAAGCAATCATCAACGTCATGTAAATCATCTTTATGTAGATGGCTAAGCCCTGCGAGTAAATCGTTTTTAGCGCGCTGTTTTGCTTCTTCACTACTGCTGGCAACATACAAAGCAAAGTCGTGTTGCTCTGCTAATGAGTCGCTTCTGTAAGCACCTAAGTTAACAAAATAAAGCTGCTTATTTTGCTCTACATAACTATCAACTACCTCGACTTTATAACCATCAATGTGATTAACCGCCATGTAGCTATCCATGTGTACGCTATTTTTGTCGCCTACCCACTGACTTTTAAGCTTGCTATAAGTTTGCTCAATGTCTTGACCTACCACAAAACGTACGTCATGCATTTCTATGTGGCAACCTTGAATACGCCCACCTAAATACACCATAAATAACTGCATGCTCACTTCCTTTTTTAAAAATTACATTAAGCTATCTACGTCAATTTCATGCTTTTTAATCAGCTTATAAAAATCAGAACGATTACGCTTGGCAAGCTTGGCACCTTCGGCCACATTACCCCCTGCCATTTTCAGCGTATTGATAACGTAATCTCGCTCAAACTCTTTTTTAGCGTCGTTAAGCGAAAGTGGCTCAACGTTATTTTCATTGCTATTTAACGCACTAAGCACTAAATGTTCAGATATAACGTCACTTGGTGTTAAGGCAACCACCTGCTCCACTACATTTTGTAATTGACGAATATTACCTGGCCAATCATACCTTACCAATGCATGCATGGCATCGTTTGCAAAACGTTTTTCTTTTTGCTCCATACGTTTTGCAATATTAGCGCTAAAAAAGTTAGCTAATAAGCTAATATCTTCACGGCGCTCTCGCAGCGGAGGAAGTTTGAGGTTTACTACGTTTAAACGATAATATAAATCTTCTCTAAACTCTTGATTGTTAATAGCTTCAGGCAAGTTTTTATGGGTCGCTGAAACAATTCGCACATTAATGGGGATTTCTTCTTGAAAACCGACTGGGCGAATGGTTTTTTCTTGCAGCACGCGTAATAACTTAACTTGTAAATTTAGCGGCATATCACCAATTTCATCTAGAAATAAGGTCCCCCCTTGCGCTTGCTGAAACAGGCCTTGGTGATCTTTTACCGCCCCTGTAAATGCGCCTTTTTTGTGACCAAATAACTCCGATTCTAATAACTCACCAGGGACTGCACCACAGTTAATAGCCACAAATGGGCCATCACTAACATGGCTGTGCTGATGAATTGCCTGTGCAAGCAGCTCCTTGCCCGTACCACTAGCACCAGAAATAAGTACATTTACCTGAGTAGGACCTAGTAATTTAACTTGCTCTAGCAAATGCAGCATAGCGCCACTGCGAGTAACAATATTGCTTTGCGGAGTAATATCATCATTATTCACCCCATGTATTTCTATGGCTTTAGCTAAGCTATCGAATAGCTCATCTTTATCAACTGGCTTAGTAATAAAGGCAAAAATACCTTGCTTAGTCGCCTCTACCGCATCAGGAATTGAACCATGAGCCGTCATCATAATTACAGGTAGTGCTGGGTAGCGGCTTTGCAATTGTCGGTGCAGTGCCATTCCATCCATTTCATCCATTCTTAAATCGGTGATCACCGCATCAAATACTTGGCTTTTAAGTATTTGTAATGCATTCATGCCACTATCACAGGTTGTTACTTCATAACCTTTTGATTGAATTCGAATTGCCAGTAACTGCAGTAAGCTGGCATCGTCATCAACGAGTAACACTTTAGCGCTTGATGGAAGTGTGACTGACATAGTTACTGCTCCTTGGTTTCTTCACGTAATAAAAGTTGCTGTTCAATTGCAGCTAATGACGATAAGGTTTTTTGCATTTCAGCGTTTAATGCTTGCTGTTGTTTTTTTGCATTTATTTGCATTAATACCTGCTGCTTTTGCAGCCATAAATAGTGTTTTATATCGTCTGGCCAATAGTAAGCTTGATCTAGCTTAAGCAATTGACTCATAACAGTATCAGGGTCGCGACTAAGGTTGACGCATGCGGTATTAAAAAATGCCTTAAGTGCTTGCTCCCCTAAGTAAGTTTTATTGTCAGGCGTTAATTTAAAGCCACCACACTGATGGGCATGCCATGCAATAACTTGCGCTGCGGGCGGATACATAAGATCTAGTTTTGGCCGCGGCTTTGGATTGGGCTGGTTGCTTTTATTATCAGGCTGAGTTTGAGCTATTTGCTCAGGTTTAGCTGGTGTTTGAGTGTTGGTTAATTCACACCCAGATAAAAAAACGAGACTGCTGGTTAGCCATAAAATAGCCATTAAACGCGCAGACATATTATTTAACTCCTTTATTTTTATAGGGGATGACAATGTTAAATCGACAGCCTTGCGGCTCATTATGCTCAATAGTTAACTTACCCTGTAACTGTTCAACCGACTCTTTTACTATGGTAAGGCCTAAACCACTGCCTTGAAGACTAATCTCTTTACTGTGTTTACCTTGATAAAAAGCGCCAAAAACATGTTCTTTTTCATGCTCTTTAATACCACAGCCCTCATCAGCAACCTGTATAATTAAGTTATTACTTTCTAAACTTAAACTAATCGACACAGCTTGGTTTGGCTTTGAAAACTTTAAACCATTAGAGATTAACTGAATTAAAATCATTTCAATTAATTCTCTCGGTAAATTAAGTGCAACTGTCGGTAAGCTATTGTGCCAAATAAGCGACTGCTCTCGTGCGTTTAACCTATGTTCAAAATGATTACTTACCTTTTTAATGAGCTGGTTAAATTCCACTTCACTCACATTATCTTTACTGGTTCGAATCGCGTTATAGCTTAACAAACTGTCTATCATAGTGCGTAATCGCACCATAGATTGACTGATTAACCCAAGCACTGCTTTTTGCTCATTATTAATCGGCCCAACAATTTCATCGGCTAATAATTCAGTGCCCTCCACCATAGAGGCCAAAGGCGTTTTTAGCTCGTGAGTAACATGGCGTAAAAACGTATCTTTTTGCTGCTCTAGCATATGCAATTGCGCTTGCACCCACTGCAATTTGTTACCTAGTTCAATAAGTTCAGCAGATCCCTGCACCGATATTTTTTGCTGCCAATCTCCTTGGCCTAATTTATCAATAACGGAGGTTAAACCTTTTAAACGGCCACTTATCCGCCATAAAAACCCACCCCCAACAAGTAAGGTTAAAGGCGTAAGTGCCACTAACCAGTTTATAAAGGAGGCTTGTAAATTTGTCAGTTTAATTTGGTTTTGAGTGATTTTGGCTTCATTGGTTTCGCGCAACCACATTGTTAGATCTGCCAGTATTTCACTAATTGGCACAAACAACTCTGCTTGCTCACGAGCTTCAACCACCAATTTGGTATGCGCTATTTTTAGCGTATCTGTTAACTGCTGCCATTGCTGATTGTCTATTGGGCTGCTAGAAAGCCGCTTAAGCTGATTAATATTGTCCAGCGATGACTGCCATTTATCCACGATAAGTTTATCGAGCGAATCGCTTTTTAAAACCCAATTTTGCCTTGTTGCCCTTTCTAAACTGTTGAGCTCTTGTTTAAGTGCATTAAACGACTTGGTTACTTGGTAGTTATTACTGACAATTTGTTGCGTGACCGCTAATTGTTTATTTAATACATTTAAAAATACAATAACCACAATAGACAAAGGCAAGAGTGACAACAGCATGCTCATTACAAACTGGCCAATCAAATTAGGACGCCAATTCACCAATGCTTTATATTTTTCAGCCATGATTACAGGCATACACTAATCCTTCACTACTTTTAAGCGCTCTATTATTAAGCGCTCAACTTATACACTCGCTGAACCAAATACATTTTTGAGAGTAAAACCGTTGCAATGTCGCACAATTGCGACAAGTTAAGCACTTGATTTAAAAATAGTAAAAAACCCTAACTGAGAAAATGTTGCATAAAACACACAAGCGTCGGTAAATATTACCTATTAAAAACACGCTAGAAAGTTAAACCTATGATTTTTAATAAAAATAAAAACTGGCACCATAATTGTATTACGCTTATAAATATTAATTTTTAAAGGCCAAGGAATGACTAAAGGTTATTTAAAATCGACTGTATTAATAGCGTTATGTTTCACAAGTATCCATTCATTTGCTCTTGATGTGAACACAGCATTTTACAGCCTAGATAAGGACAGCAACGGCACATTAAGTGAAGCGGAAGCTGGTGAAGATGCATTACTGCATGAGAATTTTGCACAAATAGATAAAAATGAAGACGGACAATTATCGTTCGATGAATTTAAACAGTTTGTAAAATAAAGGAGTATATTTATGAAACAATTAATTGGTGCTTTTTCACTACTATTTTTGGCTATTAGCGCGACGGCATTGGCATCGTCGTTAAATGTACGTTTTATGCATTTAGATAAGAATATGGATGGCCAAATATCGCTTACAGAGGCTAAACAAGATAAACAGCTACTCAAGCAATTTACTGATTTAGACAAAGACAATAACGAGATGATTTCTAAAAAAGAGTTCGATAACTTTAAACTTTAAGCTTAGATTCAAGTTTCGTTTTGTAATATAGAATTAAAAGCATTTGCCATAATCCCTGAGGGAGTGTGTAAACGGATTTAATGTTGGGAGTTAAATTATGGCAAGTGCTTTCTTTCAATACTGCAGCAATTTAAATACACCTTGGAACGCCAACTATGAGAATACTGCTTCCCTTTATTGGTGCTTTACTTTTTATCAGCCAAAGTGCATTGGCACTTGATGTAAAGCAACGCTTTGACCATTTGGACAAAAATAATGATGGATATTTAACCCACAGCGAGCTTGCTGCTCAGCCTCAGCTATTAAACTCATTTTCAAATTGGGATGAAAATCAAGACAACAGAATTTCTTTAGCTGAGTTTAAAAACTACTTAACCACTAACCTGCTCTGAGCATTTATATGAAGCATTTTCAAAATATTATTTTACTAACACTGACTGTTTTTAGCTGTATGAGTTTTGCAACAAGCAGTTATATTGCTGAAAAATTTGAAAAACTTGACCGCAATCAGGATGGCTTTTTGACTCGCTCTGAAGCCGCCAGTGATCCTGCTTTATGGTCACGCTTTGGCAGTTATGACCGTGACAAAGACACACAATTATCATTAAGCGAATACAGTTTGTACGCCAGTAAATAAATTGCCTCCTCAAACAAAGCTTGGTTAACAATATCAAGCTTGAGAAGGTTTAACTCCCATTGTTAACACATCCTATTTCCCCCTTAACTTGTTGCTTGCTTTAGCTAAAAGCTGACTTATACGACGCTTAATAAATTATGCTATTGGTATTCTAAATTTGAGTTTGCTACTGTGATAGTTCAAATAATAACAATGTGCGTCTTATGCAACTGATAAAAATAATAAAACCGATATTACTAGCAAGCCTTTGTGCCGTCACTAGCGTGGCAATAGCACAAACTCAAGTCATTTATAATGCTAATGGCTACTCACCTTTGTATAAAGGAAAAATGCGCCATGGCGAAGTAAACACATTTACAACCTTAGTTATAAAAGATGGCAAAGTAGTTAAAACAGGTCCAGACAGCTTAAAAAATAGCTTTCCTGGTGCAACCCTAATTGACGCGAAAGGAAAAACTCTACTCCCAGGGCTCATTGATGCGCATGGACATGTCATCGGGCTAGGTAATAATTTGTCGCAACTTGATGTGCGCGGTGCAAAGTCGGTAGATGAAGTAACCGCTAAACTCAAGGAATTTTCCAAAGATAAAGAAGGTTGGATCATTGGTCGAGGCTGGAATCAAGAACTATGGTCAAATACTCGCTTTCCTTCGGCCGCTGACTTAGACAAAGCAGTTAACGATCGCCCTGTTATTTTATCGCGAGTAGATGGTCATGCCATTTGGGTTAACTCAAAAGCATTAGAACTTGCCAATATTAACGCTGACACATCAGCCCCAGCTGGCGGAGAAATTATAAAAGATGAGTTTGATAAGCCCACCGGCATTTTTATCGATAAAGCAGAAACCTTGGTTACTCAACATATGCCTGCAACGTCTGCACAATCGGTCAGTAATGCATTAGATGCCGCAGGTAAACACTTACTGAGCCTAGGCATTACCTCAACTCATGATGCAGGTATTGATAAAACCACATGGCAAGTTTACAAACAACGCGCCGAGTTAGGCACATTACCGCTTAGAATTGTAGCGATGTTAAGTGCAGCAAGCCCCGACTTAAGCGCTATGCTTAAAGCGGGTCGTTATCAAGATGCACAGGACTTTTTATCTATCCGCAGTGTAAAAATTTATGCTGATGGCGCATTAGGGTCACGTGGTGCTGCGCTTATTGAAGAGTACGCTGATAGAGCCAACCATTTTGGCCTTATGCTTGAAACCCAACAAAAGCTAGAGGAACTATTTACCCTGACCTTTAAAAATGGTTTTAGCGCTAACACGCATGCAATTGGCGATAGAGCAAATAAAATTGTGCTAGATGCTTATCAAAATGTATTTAAACAAACCGGTGGCATACTACTGCGCAATCGTATGGAGCATGCACAAATAGTCTCGCCAGAGGATATCCCGCGCTTTAAAACCCTGAAAATAATTCCATCTATGCAACCTGTGCATGCCACATCAGACATGCATATGGCTGAGCAGCGTTTAACCGACAAGCAACTACAAGGCGCTTATGCTTGGCAAACATTTTTAGACCAAGGTTCAACGATTGCGGCGGGATCTGATTACCCTGTCGAACTGGCGAACCCGTTTGATGGTTTATATTCTGCGATAACGCGCATGGATCATAATCAACTGCCTGAAAACGGTTGGCGCGCCAGTGAAGTTTTGAGCAGGGAAGATGCATTGCGTGCCTTTACCCTTGGCGGCGCGTATGCAGCGCATCAAGAATTTAAAGTAGGTAGTTTGGAGCAAGGTAAATGGGCTGATTTTATACTGATTGATCAAGACTACTTTAAAGTGCCTATTGAGCAGCTTTACAAAACTCAGGTGCTGCAAACGTGGATTGCCGGTAAATTACGCTACCAAAAAGATTCAGCAAAGTCTGAGTAAAAACAAAAAAGGGTTAACTTAAAAGTTAACCCTTTTTTGTATCAGCCTTAGACTGACGATATAACTTAATAATGTGATAAATATTGACTAGAGCTAACAAGCCGTTAGCAAATGCCACCGGCACAGAACCGATTGCTGCACCGTAAAAAGTAAACGCAATACAGCCAAGTAAATTAAACCAACGTAGTTTGGTCACATCGGTCATGGTCAAGGATATAACTAATAATGCAGATGCTAAATAACCTAAATATTCCCAACTCAATTGTTCTCTCCTAGGCTTTAGGTTAATATTACCAGCTAAATTTTAGTACATTATTAAAAACTGCTACGTAGCAGTTTAAATAAAAAAGCTAACTTACCAATAAAACCTTAAAATATGCTGGTTTTACCCACAATTTTTTAATCATTACACGGTAGAATGAAGGCCATTTAACGCCATTAAATAACGGCGTGGGTAAGTTAGCGTAAATTCTTAATCTTAATGCTATCGTCATTAAGGTGTAATAAATAGGACAATTGTCCGAAGAGCATGATTGATGTTTCAATACCATTTTTCCAGTTACCTTGTTGAACAGCTGCTGACATTTGCCGGCAGTAGTTATCAGCAATCAAAAAAAGAAATATTAATACAGCAAGACCAACCACTCACTAAGTTGGTATTGGTGCGAAGTGGTACTGTATCGTTTAGTTACGATGTGGGGAATGGTCGACGCCTGCTGCTTGGTCAACTCGACTGCAACAACACTTTAATTGGTGAAATTGAAGCACTGAATAATAACCCGTGTATTTATACGGTAACCTGCTTCAGTGATGTTACGTACAATCTTATTGAGCTAAAGCATTGGCGTTCATTATTGCTCGATAAACCAGAATTGAGCCTATACACGGCGCAAACAATTGCTGCTAAGTTCCAAGAAAATCAAAAGATTAACTTAGATAAACTGTTGCTTCCCTTAAGCTACAACATTGCTAAAGACTGCTTATTACGTGCAGAAAATAACAACCCTACTTTATTGCGCGCCTATCCTACGGTAAATGCAGAAGCTGAGCGCTTTGCAACCACTGAACGTGCATACCGACGGGTAGTGAGTGAGTTGGTAGAGAAAAATCTAGTGCAACGAAGCACCCAAGGGCTGCAAGCTGTCGATATTCCTAAACTCAGTGAATATGTAGATAGCTTTGCACAACTTTAAAGACAATAAAAAAGGCCATTAAGGCCTTTTTTATTGAGCAAAGTCACGTTTATTTTTCAAGTAAAATATCGTGGATTTTAGCTAAATCAGATTTACCTTCAATAATTTCATCCGGCGTTAACCCTGATAATTCATGCGGGAATACTAACCATTCTTCAGATTCATGAATGTAGTAATCTGGCACTGTATCTACTTTTGAGTTTTTTGGCTTGTAGTATGGACAAGCAATACGAATATCACTCGGTAAGTTTAAACGCATTAGCTCAGAGAGCTTCTCTTTTAGCGCCACGATGCTTCGACCTGAGTCAAATACATCATCCACAATCAGTAATGAATCACCCGCATTCGCGTTTTCAACTATGTAGTGTAAACCATGTACTTTTATTTCTTTTGATTGCTTACCAATACCGTAATAAGACGACGTACGCACCGCAATATGATCGGTTTCTATGCCTTTGTAGTCATAATATTCTTGAACTGCAATCCCGATTGGAGCACCACCGCGCCATATACCAATAATAAAATCTGGACGAAAGCCATCTTTATACACTTGTGCCGCTACGCGGAATGAATCTTCAAGTAATTGTTGAGCCGTGATATAGCACTTTTCTGACATAGTAAGGATCCCAGTGGTATGTATAATATTTGAGCGAGGTTTAAATGAAATAGATGCCCAAACACGTATTGGCGAAGGATTTTACCGTAAATAAAACAAAATTGCTTGTATGGCGGATAAAAAAATAGGCACCCTTAGGCACCTATTTTTTAACTAATTGCTTAGTCTGAGTTGATTATGCTTTTTCAAGCAAGGTGCGCGCTACTGTACGCATACCTTGTGTAGTTGCACCTGAAGCCCACTGGCTAGTACCACCACCCATATTAAATGCTGCCGCTAAATCAATATGTACCCAACCTTTACCATCGTTTGGCACAAAGCGAGATAAGAAACCTGCTGCATTTGAAGCACCACCATAGCCACCGCCTTTTTGTGCACGGCTGTTTGCTGTATCGGCATACGGTGATGGGCAGTTTTGTTGATGCCACTTTTCAAGCGGTAATGGCCATGCGGCTTCCATTTCTTGTGATGCAAAGCCTTCTACTTCACGTACTAGCTCTTTATCAAGGGCAAATAACGCGTTGTATTCTTGACCAACGGCAACAAGGGCTGCGCCCGTTAATGTTGCTGCGTCAATAATAAGTGGTGCACCCGTCTCACCTGCCGCCATTAGGCCATCAGCTAATACTAAACGGCCTTCAGCATCTGTGTTTACAATTTCAACGCTTGTGCCATTTTTGTAGGTAAGAATGTCACCTAGTTTGTATGCATGACCGGAAATTAAGTTCTCTGCACAACATAAAAACAGCTTAATGCGCTTTTCTACACCACGATTAATGGCCAGCGCTAAACCTGCAGTTACCGTTGCAGCTCCGCCCATGTCGCACTTCATGCCTAACATGCCTTCGCTAGATTTAATTGAGTAACCGCCTGAGTCAAATGTAATACCTTTACCTACAAGTGCTGCGCTTACTGGTGCGTTATCATCGCCAGTTGGGTTGTAATCAAGCTCAAGTAATACAGGTGGGCGTTCACTACCACGACCTACAGCATGAATACCAATCCATTGCTGCTCTAATAGCGCATCGCCTTTTATTATTTGGTAGCTAACATGTTCTGGTGCCAGTGATTGAATAAATTCAGCCGCTTTTTCTGCTAGGCTCTCTGGGTAAATGTCATCGGCGGTGCCGTTAACCATTTCACGTGCCCACGTTGCTGAAGCTTTTAAATCAGCAAGTTCTTTTAAATCAGATTGTGCATTATCAACAAACTCAACACCGTGCAGTACTTTTGGTGATACAAAGCCTTGGTAAAATGCCCACTGGCTCTCTGTACACCAAACATCGCCTTCAAGCACAACACTTTTAATGCCTTGGCTTGCAATAGTACGACCCGCTTTTTGCACGTTTTTTAATGTTTCTTGCTCAGATAAATGAACCGTTGCGCCGTGTTCGTTAAAAGATAGTGACGCACTTTCGCCCCAGTGTCCTGGTGCCGATTGCTCGCTTAATTGAACAACAAATTTTTCACTCATGTTAGAATATCCTTGCACTTAAATGTATGGTTGAGTTTACTATAGCGCGCCTAAGTTCCCAACAGCTTGCGGTAAATAACCTCAAATAGACCGCAAAGTCTTATTTTACTTAACCTGAACTCTGGTTATATAAGGAAGTCATTAATGAAATACACCCCGCCATTACAATCTGCTACGTTATTAAAACGTTACAAACGCTTTTTAGCTGATTTAGAGCTCAGTGATGGCAGCACTTTTACCGCTCACTGTGCTAATACGGGGAAAATGACGGGCTGTGCAGACTCTGGTTTTAATGCCTTTTATTCCACCAGCAGTAACACCAAACGAAAGTACCCACAGTCATTAGAGCTGACGCAAAATAACTTATCACAGCTTATTTGTGTAAATACAGCCGTTGCTAATAAAGTAGTAGAAGAAGCGATTAACGCTGAAGTGATTAAAGAGCTGACAGGCTATCAACAAGTCCAAAGTGAAGTGAAGTATGGCAGTGAAAACAGCCGCATCGACTTTTTACTTACCCACAGCAGTAAAGCCAATTGCTATGTTGAAGTTAAATCAGTCACGCTGCTGAGTGAAGAGCATCCACAAAGCGGCCAAGGTTACTTCCCAGATGCGCAAACAGTTCGTGGGCAAAAGCATATTCGTGAATTAATCGAAATGGTAAAACAAGGGCATCGTGCGGTATTACTATTTTCGGTGCTACATCAAGGGATCACACAAGTGAGTGCGGCGGCACATATAGATTCAACCTATGCACAATTACTAAGCGAAGCGATTGAGCAAGGCGTAGAAATATTAGCTTATAAAGCCCATATTTCTGCTAGTGAAGTAACTTTGGTTGAGAAAGTAGCATTTGTTGAGTGAAAAGCGCGCATTTAAGCGTTGGTATTTCGCCACGCCCAAAAAATACTTAACCAAAAAGTAAAAATAAGTTGTTTTTATTGTTATTGCCCATATAACTACGCCAGTTTATAAACCAATACTGTGATAAAAAGTATATACAATACTTTTACTACTTTTATATCACCAAACAGGGTTAAGCTAATTCGATTATTTAAAAATAAATTTGCCTAGGGTATGAGTTTCTGTTATTTATACCGCCGGCTAATGCTGAGGCATTAAATTAAGGATTTAGGAGAGAGTTATGCCAGACCAAAAAAGACATGGTTTATTGGCTCAAGCCGGTTTAGAACCATACCAAGAAAAACCGGGTGAAGAGTACATGAATGATGCACAACGTGCTCATTTTAAAACAATTTTAGAAACTTGGCGTAATGATTTACGTAACGAAGTTGATCGTACCAAATCACACATGCAAGATGAAGCAGCTAACTTTCCTGATCCCGTTGACCGCGCAGCACAAGAAGAAGAGTTCTCATTAGAGCTTCGAACGCGTGACCGCGAGCGCAAATTAATTAAAAAAATTGAAAAAACAATTATATTAATTAAAGAAGACGAATTTGGCTTTTGTGAATCTTGTGGTATTGAAATTGGCATTCGCCGCTTAGAAGCGCGCCCTACTGCTGATTTATGTGTAGATTGTAAAACACTTGCTGAAATTAAAGAAAAGCAATCTGGACGCGGCTAATTAATTATAGCCATGTCTTCTACAGCCGTTACTGCGCAAGTATCTAACTATCGCGGCCGATTTGCACCGTCCCCTTCCGGACCGTTACATTTTGGCTCACTTGTGGCGGCTGTAGGTAGCTACCTAGATGCAAAAGCGAACCAAGGAAAGTGGTTAGTTCGCATTGAAGATATAGACACCACTCGCGTTGTAAAAGGCGCCGCCACCGATATCCTAAATACCTTAGACGCCTATAACCTCAATTGGGATGAAAACGTTGTGTACCAAACACAGCGTCTTACTATTTATCAAGATGCCGTTCACGCTCTGTCACAACAACAGCTTGTTTATGCCTGCCAGTGCTCTCGTAAGCAAATAAAAGCCCTCGGCGGCATTTATCAAGGGCAATGTAAACACAGCCAACTAAGTGAACAAGGTCATGCCCTACGTTTAACTCAATGCTATGCAACCATTGATTATAAAGACCTTATTCAAGGGCATATTGACGTGGACCCAGCTCTCGCTCATGAAGATTACATAATCAAACGCAGCGATGGTTTATTTGCCTATCAACTGGTGGTGGTTATTGATGACATTGAGCAGGGGATTAATCGTATTGTGCGAGGCGCTGATTTAATTGAACCGACTGCGCGTCAAATTAGCTTATTTAAACAGCTAAATTGCCCTATTCCAGAGTTTGCTCATTTGCCTTTGGCTGTAGCAAAACCAGGGTTTAAACTGTCTAAGCAAAATTACGCCCCTGCAATTTGCAAACAAAATCCAAAGCCCACTTTAATAGCTGTATTCGAATTTTTAGGCTTGCCAATACATGCGCAACTAATGGATTTAAACACAGAACAATTACTCGCTTGGGGCGTGGCGCATTTTAACTTAAGCCTTGTTCCTGCTAAGCGCGAAATACAGATTTAACCTCCCATTACGTATTACGTGTGATTAATTCAAATAAAATCGTTAAAAATGGCTTAATTTCAGTGCTGCAACTTAATTTTTTTACCTTGCTGGTATATGATAGCCGCCTAAATATATGCTAATTACATTAAACGGTAAGAATCACGCTTTAAGCGAATACTTGCTGTGATTTTGATTGCAATGGCGAGCAAATCAACCGCTTCTCTAGGAGACAGACTATTATTTCCAAGCTTTTTCAATTTTGTCGACAAATTATCGGCCCAAGTGCCAATAACGAAAATGTCGCAATCAGCAGTGAGCCGTTAGTGATCCCTAGAGGTGAGCATGGTATTTCTCGCAAACAATTTAGCCCAAATGCAATCAAAGTACTCTACCGCCTAAAAGATGGTGGCTATGATGCTTACTTAGTTGGTGGTTGCATTCGCGATGTATTGTTAGGCCAACAACCTAAAGATTTTGATGTTGTAACCAATGCTACCCCTGAGCAAGTAAAAAAACTGTTTCGTAACTGTCGCTTAATTGGTCGCCGCTTTCGTTTGGCGCACATTGTTTTTGGCCGTGAGATTATTGAAGTGGCCACAATGCGCGGCCATCACGAAGCACAAGAAGATAAAAATCAAATTAGCCAGTCAAGTGAACATGGGCAACTTCTTCGCGATAACGTATTTGGTAGCATTGAAGAAGATGCAGAACGCCGTGATTTTTCAATCAACGCTTTATACTACTCGATTAATGATTTTTGTGTTTACGATTACGCAAATGGCTTAGCCGCTATCAAAGCAAAACAAATAGAATTAATTGGCGATCCTGAAACACGCTACCGTGAAGATCCGGTACGTATGCTTCGCGCAGTGCGCTTTGCCACCAAGTTAGATATGCAAATAGCGCCAGCAAGCGAAAAGCCGATTACCGAATTAGCGAGCTTGCTTGATAATATTCCGCCAGCGCGTTTATTTGAAGAAATACTCAAGCTATTTTTAAACGGCAAAGCACAGCAAAACTTTATAATGCTGCGTCAGTACGGTTTATTTAAGTCGTTATTTCCTGAGCTAGACCGTATTTTAAATAAAAACCCTGGCGGACTTGAAGAAACCTTCATAAAGCAAATGTTTGCCAACACTGATATCCGTATTAATGCAGATAAAAAAGTCACTCCTGCATTCGTATTTGCAGCATTACTGTGGTTCCCGCTGATTGAGCGTACTGAAAAAATTAGACGCCAAGAGCAACTATCAGAATACGATGCATTTGCTCAAGCAATTAATAAAGTACTTAGTGAGAATGCCCAACATATTGCCGTACCAAAACGCTTTACGTTAGGTGCTCGTGATATTTGGCATATTCAACAACGCTTAGATAAACGTGCTGGCCAGCGTGCCTATCGTTTAACACAGCAGCCGCGTTTTAAAGCCGCTTATGATTTTTTACTATTGCGTGTTGATGCTGGTGAAACTGAGCATACAGAGCTGGCACAGTGGTGGACACAGTACTTAGGTCAAGATATTAATGGCCAAAAAGAAATGGTACGAGAGCTTGGTCATCAAGGTGGCCCAAAGCCACGCAAGCGACCTCGTCGTCGTACTACTAAAAAGCCAGCTGAGTAAATAATGTTACGTGTCTATTTGGGGTTAGGTGCAAACCTTAACAGCCCTAAAAAACAACTTGATAACGCTGTTATTGCACTTAAAAGCTTGCCAAACAGCGAACTTATAGCCTGCTCGCATTATTATGCGAGCAAGCCTATGGGACCACAAGATCAACCTGATTATGTGAATGCAGTCGCCTGTATCAACACTTCACTTGAGCCAGAGCAACTACTCGATTTAACCCAAGCCATAGAACTGGAACATGGGCGAGTCAGAAAGGCTGAGCGCTGGGGCGCACGCACATTGGATATTGATATTTTATTATTTGGTGAACACATTTTAAATACCGATCGTTTAACCGTGCCTCATTACGGATTAACTGAGCGAGAATTTGTTGTTTACCCACTGCAAGAAATTGCACCGGAACTGATTTTACCTAGCGGCGCATCTATCAAACAGATAGCAAATACCCTACCGCTTAACGACTTACAACAATTACCACGGTAATTAATTAAGGCCATTGTCTGCGAGAATATTATGTCTAAAATAACCGTTTCAACTTTGAATAAAATGAAGGCTGAAAGTAATAAAATCACTGCGTTAACAGCTTACGATGCTAGTTTTGCTAAGTTATTTCATGATAACGGCGTTGATGTTGTTTTAGTTGGTGATTCTTTGGGTATGGTATTACAAGGTGGCGATGATACCTTAGCGGTTACAAACCAAGAAATTGCCTACCATACTCGCTGTGTGCGCGCAGGAAGCCGTGATTTATTTGTTATTGCTGATTTACCGTTTATGACCTACGCAAGCCCAAATGATGCGTGTAAAAATGCTGCAGAACTGATGCGCGCGGGTGCCAATATGGTCAAACTTGAAGGCGGTGAATGGCTACATGACAGCATTAAATCACTAACCCAACAAGGTATTCCAGTGTGTGGCCATTTGGGTCTTACACCGCAATCTGTGCATGTATTCGGTGGTTTTAAAATCCAGGGCCGTGAAGAAGCGCAAGCGCAAAAAATTATTGCCGATGCAAAAGCATTAGAAGCCGCAGGTGCTCAACTACTGGTGCTTGAATGTATTCCAAGTGCCTTAGCAAAACGCGTTACAGAGTCATTGAGCATCCCTACAATCGGGATTGGTGCGGGTAATGTAACCGATGGTCAAATTTTGGTTATGCACGACTTGGTGGGCATTTCTGCAGGTTATATTCCTAAATTTTCAAAAAACTTTTTACTCGAAACAGGCAATATGCCTGCTGCAGTTAAAAAGTATTGTAACGATGTCAAAAGCGGCGTATTCCCAAGCGCTGAACACGAGTTTAAATAATGCAGTCAATCACTGAAATAAAATCATTACGCAGTCAAATTAGAACCTGGCGCCAAGCCGGTTTAAGCGTGGCATTTGTTCCTACTATGGGCAACTTACACCGTGGTCATTTTTCACTGGTAGAAAAAGCTAAAACACTGGCCGATAAAGTGGTCGTGAGCATTTTTGTTAACCCAATGCAATTTGGTGCTAACGAAGATTTAGACAGTTATCCGCGTACTCTAGATGCTGATAAGCAAGGGTTAGCTGATCTTGAAACAGACATTTTGTTTATCCCCAGTGTTGAGACTATTTACCCTAATGGTTTAGGCGCGCAAAGCTTTGTTGATGTGCCTGGTATTTCAATGGGATATTGTGGTGGTTCACGCCCAGGCCACTTTAAAGGCGTAGCGACTGTTGTTACTAAGCTATTTAATTTAGTACAGCCTGATTATGCTTGTTTTGGTGAAAAAGACTTTCAGCAGCTACAAGTTGTTAAAACCATGGCTACTGACTTATCAATACCAGTAGAAATTATTGGTGTACCTACCATGCGTGAAGTTAGCGGCCTTGCCATGAGCTCGCGTAATGGGTACTTATCAAGTGATGAAAAACAAACCGCTCCTGCTTTATTTAATACCTTAAAGCATTGTGCGCAGCAAATAAAAAGCGGTAATAAAGACTTTGCTACATTGGAAAGTGAAGCAAAGAACGCATTAGAAAACGCAGGCCTAAAACCAGATTATTTTTCGATAGCTCAACGAGATACATTAAAAGCTGCTACACTCGAAGATACACGATTTGTAATTTTAGCTGCCGCCTTTTTAGGTAGTGTTAGATTAATCGACAATATTCAGGTTGAAGTTTAATACTGGTGTGGCCTCATTTTAAGGATAAGCATGAAAACTTTTTTTAAAACTAGCCTCGTGGCTTTTTCGTTTGCAGTTATTGCTGGCTGCCAGAGCCAGCCGGGTAATCCAGCACTTAATCAGTGTGCTCAACAAAGTTATCAATGTGAAACCAGCTGCGAACAGCAAACAACCACCGATAGTCTTAAATCGCAGGTTTGTTCATCAAAATGTATTGAGGCTTACAATCAATGCAAAGTACAAGCTGAAAACTTAGGTAAAGCAACAAACTAAATAATCTTAAGTAAAACAAAAAAAACCGCTCAATGAGCGGTTTTTTATTATTTGCTTTGGCTGCTTATTTCAAGCCTAACTTTTTAAGCTCTAGTTCAACTAACTTTGCAGAAAGTGGTACATAGCCATCTTTTTCTACAATTTTTTGACCGTCTTGAGAAAGTACCATCTTTAAGAACTCAGCTTCAACTGGCCCAAGTGGCTTATTTGGGTGTTTATTTACATAAACATATAAAAAACGTGATAGTGGGTATTTACCTTGTGCTACGTTTTCAAGCGTGGCATCAACAAAGTTAGTGCCTTTTTTAGATAACGGAACAGTACGCACACCCGATGTTTTATAACCAATGCCAGAGTAACCAATCGCATTTAATGACGCTGAAATTGACTGTACAACAGAAGCCGAACCCGGTTGCTCGTTCACGTTATTACGGAAATCACCTTTACATAGCGCTTTCTTTTTAAAGTAACCATAAGTACCTGATACTGAGTTACGTCCGTATAATTGCACGTCTTTTGCAGCCCAATCACCTTCTAGACCAACATCACTCCAGCGATTTACTTGCTCTGATGCACCACATTTACGAGTTGATGAGAAAATAGCATCGATTTGGTCAATGCGTAGTCCTTCGATTGGGTTATCTTTGTGTACAAATACTGCCAACGCATCAATTGCTACTCGCACTTGTGTTGGTTTGTAGCCATGACGCTTTTCAAATGCTTCAATCTCTTTTGACTTCATTGCACGGCTCATTGGACCTAAGTTAGCCGTACCTTCAGTTAGTGCTGGTGGCGCAGTAGACGAACCTGCCGCTTGAATTTGAATATTTACATTTGGGTAAATACGCTTATATTCTTCAGCCCAAAAGGTCATCATGTTGGCTAATGTGTCAGACCCTACTGATGAAAAGTTACCTGATACACCGCTAATTTTTTGATACTCAGGAATACCGTCTTCTAATGCAACCGCTTGTGCAGATACAAATGTTGTAACAGCCACACCCATTGCGGCAACTAAGTTTTTAAATTTCATTTTGGGGTTCTCCAATTTGTTCGTCCCATTTTCTAACTGCGGTTCACTCTAAAGTGAGTACATGACAATGGTGTGACTCTTAAATGACACTTTTATGACTACCTATATTGCTTGCTACTAATGGCGAAATAACGATAAGTCTATCGCTTGAAAACGCGAAAGAAAAACAAGAACCTTTACCCAGGTCGCTGTGAATTTTTAATTGACTACCATGGCGAGTAAGCACATGCTTGGTAATAGCTAAGCCTAAGCCTGAGCCACCTGTGGTGCGGCTTCTGGCTTTATCTACTCGATAAAAACGCTCAGTTAACCGGTTAATATGCTCAGGTGCAATACCATCACCATTATCGGTCACACTAAAACATGCTTGTTCATTGTTGCGCTGCCAAAGTACCTCAATTTTACCGCCTGGTTTAGTATAATGAATGGCATTAAATACTAAATTTGAAAAGGCACTTCTAAGTTCATCCTCAGCACCGGTAATATCAAGCGATGCATCAATCTTAAAAATAAGTTGATGGCCTTTGTCTTGATTGATAGATTGCGCTTCTGTTTCAATTAAGTTTAATAATCGTGGCACATTCACCGCTTTGTCATTACTGTGTTGCTTTCCCCCTTCGATGCGCGATAACGACAACAGCTGATTCACCAAGCTATCCATACGCTTACATTGCTCTAGCATAGTAGTTTGTGCTTTATTCCACATTGCAGGCGGGGGAAGTGAATCACTATCGAGCATTTCAAGGTAGCCGGTAACAACAGTTAAAGGGGTTCTGAGCTCATGAGAGACGTTTGCTACAAAGTCTTTACGCATCTGCTCAAGTTGCTTTAAGCGAGTAACATCGCGTACCACTACCAACAACTGTGTATTGGCATAGGGCATAACCCTAAATTCAAGAACTTGCTCAACACTGTGGCCACTTTCAAGCTCCAGAGCATCGCTAAACTCTTTACGACGCATATATTTAGCAAATTTAGGATCGCGAATTAAGTTATCTAAACGCTGACCATGATCAACCGGCCACTGTAACCCTAACACTTTGAGTGCAAGTTGATTACACCACACAATTGATAAATCGTTTTGTAGCACAACAACGGCATCGGGTACGGCCTCAGCGCCGTCACGAAAACGCCGTATTAGCTCTGCCAGCTCATTACGTTTTTTACGATTGCGGTGTTGCAGCTGGTAAATACCTTCAAATACTTGCTCCCACGACCCTTCCCCTTCAGGCGGGTTAAAACTGCGTTGATCATGCAGCCAGTCACTTAAGCGATAAAGCTGATGGTAATGCCACATAAGTAGCGAAAAAGCGCCCAAAAACAACATCAAAAATGGGGCACCAATGAGCACCCCAATTAAAAGCAAAGGTATAAAATAGACAAACAGCCGTTTAGTTAACGCCTGCTTGTTAATAACTCGATACATACACGCTCTTTACCTTATAAACGCTAGCAGATGATTTGACTGTGCTAGGTTAATAGATTCTGACTTACGAAGTAAACTTATAATTTACTCGAAAAGCGATAACCAGCACCGCGAACTGTTTGTACTAAGCGGTCATGCCCAAGCGTAGCAATTGCCTTACGCAGGCGACGGATATGAACATCTACAGTTCTATCTTCAACATAAACGTTAGTACCCCATACATGATCAAGTAATTGCTCTCGGCTATATACACGCTCAGGGTGGGTCATAAAAAAGTGTAACAGTCTAAATTCCGTTGGCCCCATATCTAGCTCACTGCCACCTGAGGTCACACGATGCGAAATAGGATCTAAACGTAAGCCATGTACTTCAATCGCCTCTTCAAGTGAGGTAGGAGCAACACGACGAATAACCGCTTTAATACGCGCCATTAACTCTTTAGGTGAGAACGGTTTTGTAACGTAATCATCAGCACCGACTTCTAAACCGCGTATTTTATCTTCTTCTTCGCCGCGGGCTGTCAGCATAATAATAGGAATTTGGCGTGTGTGTTCATTTTGTTTGAATTTTTTAGCGATTTGAATTCCACTACCGCCAGGTAGCATCCAATCGAGTAACACCATATCTGGATAAGGTTCAACCATTGCAGATATTGCAGAATCATAATCTTCTGCCTCAATGGCTTGAAACCCATTTTGTTCTAAAACAAAAACCAACATTTCCCTGATAGGTGCTTCGTCATCAACGACTAATACTTTACGTGACATTCCAATTTATCTCTTAGGCTATTGAGTAGGTTTCATTATTATGACTAAGTATGACATTTTTATTAAAGTGTAACGTGGAAATCAAAATGAGCGTAAAAAAAAACACAAAATAGTGACAAAAAATTAAATATGTCATCTTTGTATCATCATAAGCTGTAAATCAAAAAGCGGTTTGAGGTGTTAATAGCTTAATAATTGCGCGTAGTTTTTATATTATTTATGAGATCATCAAATTACTAAGCGACGAGTTTTAACAACTATATTTTTAGTCTGATCATAAAAGCTGACTGCGCCACGACACTATTTAGATCAGCTTTATTAAGATCTTAAATATCAGGATCAGAGTTTTATCAAGCCGATCCCTTTGCGGATCACTATTTTACCCACTACTAAAGCTAAACCAATGATTTTTTGTATAATTTTCATTCTACCATTGCGCTTTACGATGCCTAAATGACTAAAACATGCCCATTTTAGCGCTTTAGTTAGTAAAGTAATGATCCCAGACATGACAAGTTAGTAATCGAGTGATCCCAAATTAATAACTAGGTAAAATACTGATCCCCCACAGATCAAAAAAGCCAGTGCATAGGCAACTGGCTTTTATAATGAGCGCGAGAGTATCGCTATTATTGGCTCATTATTTTATTTTTGGGTTTAGCTCACCGCTTAAGTATTTAAGGTGCATTTCATCTAGCGAAATTGGCTTAATTTTACTTGCTTGACCCGCAGTACCAAACGCTTCGTAACGAGCGATACAAATATCAGTCATTGCTTGGGTTGCAGCAGCTAAAAACTTACGTGGGTCGAAGTTAGACGGGTTCATCGCTAAATGACGACGAATCGCACCGGTAGACGCTAAACGTAAGTCAGTATCAATGTTTACCTTACGCACACCGTATTTAATACCTTCAACAATTTGCTCTACTGGCACGCCGTAAGTTTCTGGGATTTCACCACCGTATTGATTGATCACTTCTAACCACTCTTGTGGAACAGAAGACGAACCATGCATTACTAAGTGGGTATTTGGTATACGCGCGTGGATTTCTTTAATACGATCAATTGCTAAAATGTCATCGGTTGGTGGACGAGTAAATTTGTAAGCACCGTGTGATGTACCACAGGCAATAGCCAGCGCATCAACATGGGTTTTATTTACAAAGTCTGCCGCTTCTTCTGGATTTGTTAGCATTTGCTCAGTGGTAAGTTTACCCTCAGCGCCAACACCATCTTCTTCACCCGCTTCACCAGTTTCAAGTGAACCTAATACACCTAGCTCACCCTCTACAGATACGCCACACGCATGCGCCATTTCAACTGTTTTACGTGTTACATCAACGTTGTAATCGTAGCTTGAAGGTGTTTTACCATCGCTCATTAATGAGCCATCCATCATTACTGATGAAAAACCTAGCTGAATTGAACGCTGACATACACCCGGTGATGTACCATGATCCTGATGCATAACCACAGGAATATGTGGCCATTCTTCCACTGCCGCTAAAATCATATGACGAATAAAAGGTGCACCGGCATACGCACGTGCGCCCGCAGAACCTTGCACAATAACAGGGCTGTTTGTTTTATCAGCCGCTTCCATAATTGCACGCATTTGCTCTTGGTTATTTACATTAAACGCGGGTACACCGTAACCATGCTCTGCGGCATGATCAAGAAGTTGTCGCATACTGATTAAAGCCATTGGGTATTCTCCAATTTATCGGTAGTTATTTTACCACCTAGTTTGAACGGATTTGTTAGTTTGGCGCAATCACTGCGCCATGAATTAAAAGGCAAATGGCCTAAAATTCATATTATTAACGACTAAATAAAAGTGAGAGGTATTTACTCGTTAATTGTAGCAGATGTGGAATTAGCACATCTGCTTTACGGCTAGCTAATACCCTAGGTATTATTTAGCGCGTGATTCTAGCATTGCAACTGCAGGTAGTTTTTTGCCTTCTAAAAACTCTAAGAACGCACCACCACCTGTAGAGATATACGATACTTTATCACTAATGCCATACTTATCAATTGCCGCTAGGGTGTCACCACCACCAGCAATAGAAAATGCGTTTGAATCCGCAATCGCTTTTGCAATAGCACGTGTGCCATTACCAAATTGATCAAACTCAAACACACCCACAGGGCCATTCCATACAACAGTGCCTGCATTAGCAATAATTTTTGCAAGTTGATTTGCGGTATCAGGACCAATATCAAAAATCATATCGTCGCTGGTGACTTCACTTACATCTTTAAGTGTTGCTACAGCTGACTCTGAAAACTCATTACCCACAACAACATCTGTCGGTACCGGTATTTCGCCATCGTTGGCTTTCGCTGCAGCGCATAAACGATTTGCTTCATCCATTAAATCAGCCTCATAAAGTGACTTACCTACAGGATGGCCAGCAGCTGCAATAAAGGTATTGGCAATACCGCCACCGGTAACAAGCTGATCAACAATTTTAGATAACGAATCAAGTACCGTTAACTTAGTGGATACTTTAGAGCCACCCACAATCGCCACTAACGGACGGGCTGGGTTATCAAGTGCTTTACCTAATGCGTCTAGTTCAGCCGATAATAATGGACCAGCACACGCTACATCAGCAAACAGACCCACACCATGGGTTGAAGCTTGTGCGCGATGTGCAGTACCAAAGGCATCCATTACATAAACATCACATAATGCAGCTAGTTGCTTTGATAGGGCTTCGTCGTCTTTTTTCTCGCCTTTGTTAAAACGTACGTTTTCAAAAACAACCACTTCGCTATCTGCAACATCAACGCCGTTTAAGTAATCTTTTTCTAGGCGAACAGTTTGCTCAAGTGCATCATTTAAGTAATCAACAACGGGTGCTAATGAAAATTCGTCTTCGTATTGCCCTTCCGTAGGACGGCCTAGGTGTGACATAACCATCACTTTTGCACCTTTTTCTAGCGCAAGTTTGATAGTAGGTAGTGCAGCACGAATACGTGCGTCTGACGTCACTTTACCTGCTTTAACGGGTACATTTAAATCTTCACGAATTAATACACGCTTGCCGTTTAAATCTAAATCTGCCATTTTTATGACCGACATGAACATCTCCTTAGTTAACGATACTAAACCAATAAATACGTTTTAAATATTACTTAAATGCCATCATAGCACGAGCGGTATCAAGCATGCGATTCGCAAACCCCCACTCATTATCACACCAAACTAGTAATTTTATCAGCCGTTTATGACTAACACGTGTCTGTGTGCCATCAATAATACAAGAATGGGGATCGTGGTTAAAATCAACCGATACCAGCGGCTCTTCGGTGTAACTTAAAATACCCTCAAGCCTATCTTTAGCTTGTGCTTTAAGCGCACTATTAACCGCACTTAAATCTACATCGGTATTTACCGTGACACTTAAATCCATGGCGGTCACATTAATAGTCGGTACACGAACGGCAATAGCCTCAAAGCGGCCTTTAAATTTAGGTAAAATACGGTCGATACCACGGGCTAATTTTGTGTCTACCGGAATAATAGATTGGCTGGCGGCACGAGTTCGGCGTAAATCATGGTGATACGCATCAATCACTTGCTGATCGTTCATTGACGCATGAATAGTTGTAATAGCGCCAGACTCAATACCAAAGGCATCATCAAGTACTTTAATAACAGGAACAACGCAGTTGGTGGTACACGAACCATTAGAGACAATAGTATGCTCGTTTTTCAGCTCATCGTCGTTTATGCCATACACAATGGTGGCATCTACATCATTATCAGCAGGATGGGAAAACAACACTTTTTTAGCACCTGCGGCAATATGTGACTGTGCATGCTCACGTGAGTGGTACACGCCAGTACATTCAAGTACCACGTCAACATCTAGCGTTTGCCACGGTAATTCAACTGGATTTTCTTCACAAAATAATGCAATGGTGTCATCAGCAACGCTGATAGTGTCTTCACCTAGTTTAACTGGAAAAGTGAAACGACCATGAGAGGTGTCGTATTTTAATAAATGGGCAATAGCTTCAGGGTCGGCTAGTTCGTTAATTGCAACAATTTTGATCTCGTCGATTAAGCCTGATTCGTATAGTGCACGGACAATATTTCGACCAATACGACCAAAACCATTAATTGCAAGTTTGATTGCCATGAAATATAAAATCCACTCTAGTTACGTACAGAGAAAGGCAGCGTCGCCTTTTAGATGGCGGTATTGTAATCGACCTTGCCTGTGATTATAAGAGCCAAGCATTAGAAACTTTAAATTAACGCCATAATCAACACGCAATGCGCTTTTACTTTTAGCTTAGCTAATAGGTATTTGCGGTATTTGCTATTTTAGTTTTAAATCAAACACCACGTTTATAGATGCTTTAACGCTTATTCTTGCACCTAAATATTGCTGCTGCTTAAATGGGTTCTCGTTAATTCTAGCAGCCATGCTATTTCTGTGGCTAGATAAAACAATGTGCTTAACACCGCTCGCGTCGTAATCTGAGCTACTAGAATTTGCACTAATACTATAAACGTTGCCAAGTTCAGCACCAAAAGACTGAGCGAGCTTATTTCCCTTCGCTTTTGCGTTATCTATTGCTAGTTGTGTTGCCTCTGCCTCTAACTGCTTGACTTTGGAGGATAAGCCATTAATTTTTTTGATATTGTCTATTTGTAAGCGTTGAGCAAAATCAATTAATTCATCGACTTTTTTAATATCTTTTAATGTGACTTTAACTGTTTTCAGAGCTAAATAATTATCGCTTAAAGCAATCCCAGATTCTGTACCAACCTTAGTGTATACCTTGCTTTTTAAACCCGATATATGAACATCGCCTTGTCCAAAATCATACTTATCTAATTCTTCAAGTAACACGCTAACTCGGCCATCAAGGTCACGCTTAGCTTCAAGTAATGTATCTTCAATGCTTTTTACTTCAAATATAATTTGAGCCATATCTGGCTCAACTAATACCTCAGCTGTGCCATGTACAGAAATATGACGATTAGTTGGCACGCTTGAATTAGCAAAAGTAATAAGAGGGAATAAGGTAATAAAAATAGCGGTGATAAGTTTCATATTCGTTCCTTGAAAAAGTGAAATTGTGAATTATATGCCTACACCTATAAGTAATATTCAATAATATTTCAGCTAAATATTTAATGCTTACATGCCTGAGTATCCCCATTAAATTAACTAATTTTTTGGTGATGTCGAGGCTATTATTTTGACTCTGAGCTAACCGTTTTTCCTTTATTTTCGTTAGGTATTAATGCTGAAATATTTTCTTGCGAAATAATAAGTAACTTATTTTGTTTATTATCATAAACAAATAAATTTCCAATTGTTGAGGCTACTATTTGCACATTTTGAAGTTGAGTTACTTTACTCTGAGCTATTGGATAATTTAATGATAAGTGATAACTCATTGTTTTTTCGTTTACTATATCTTTACTATGAAAATGCGCCAATATAGTAGGGTATGTAGGTATTATGAGTGCTAAAAATAATACCGCTGTATAACTAGGTT
This sequence comes from Pseudoalteromonas sp. APC 3224, assembly GCF_030407535.1. Taxonomy (GTDB): domain Bacteria; phylum Pseudomonadota; class Gammaproteobacteria; order Enterobacterales; family Alteromonadaceae; genus Pseudoalteromonas. The sequence goes on from NZ_JASDDF010000005.1 coordinate 122,735, forward strand.
TCAATAAATAGTACGGGTAACAAAAGCCATAATAAAGTCTTTTTAACACGGTTGTTTTACTAGGATCTGGCATGTGTCCTGAGCGCCAATTTAAATAAATAGCTGTTAAAACGATGATCGCAGTATAAATAGTAATAAGTAAAGGACTTGAAATCAGTGCCAGTAAAAAGTCACTTATTTCAATGAAATTGAATACATCAACAGAGAAGTTATTAATTAAAACGTAAAGATACACAACACCTGATAAACTACCTAATAAGTAAAGAATAGTAAGAAACACACCAAAATTATTGTGAATGTACTTTTTAACTGCTTTGAGGTCATTGTTTAACTGGTTGTAATACTTACTGGCGGCTTCAATCACCATAATAAATCCTTTTAAAAATAATAACTTAGAAAAATAATTGGTAAATACTGTAGTTTTGTTAAATTATTGACCTCAATTGCAGCTCTTTACCACGGCTTATTTGATGGCACTGAGCTAGCAGTAATTCGGCGGTCGCTTGTGCATCGGTAAGCGCATGATGACAATGATAACTTGGTAAATCGTAGCGATTACGGCATTCATTTAAGGTTAAATCATCTAACTTTATATCGCTTGCGTGTTGCAGTAAACGCTTTTTTTCTATTTGTAAGGTATCGATGATCAGCTTAGGCCGCTGGGTGATCCCTGCATTTTTTAGTGCTAACTTTAAAAAGCCCCAGTCGAGCATGGCATTATGAAATACTAAAATGCAGTCACTAAAGTGAGCGCTTAAAGACATTAAAATACTCTGTAGGCTTTGCCCTTGTGCCACCGAGTCAGTACTAATGCCGTGAAAAACAGGGCTTTGCTCTAGACTTTTAACCTCTTTATTAACGATATGCTGCGATTGACTATTCTTGATACATTGATTATCAATCAGTACCCAAGCAACCGAGACAATTTCATGTTGTTTAGGATCAAGCCCTGTTAATTCCAAATCAATCACTAAATAACGTTGCTTTAAAGCACTTTGCGCAAGCAAATGGCGACGCTTTAAGTACCGCGTAATAAGCTGCTTAACCATTATTGTTACAAACTCCCACGCGAAAATTTAAACGCCGCGCCTTGCTGCGCTTGTTTTACTAGGTAAAACGCTTCTTTAAGCTGATGACGCTCTAACGAATTGAGTTTGTCTGGGTTAATACAATTACTAGGTAACCCTTCTTCGTTTATTTGCGTGCGCAGCCGAAGCTGAGTTAAAAATCGCCAACAATCTTTTAAATTATAAATATCTTCTTTGCTTAATAGTGAATACTTTAATAAAGCATCCAACCTCTCTTGGGTGTTAGCACGGCGAATGCCTACTTTTAATGCATAAAGTCGCGCTAGATCGTTAATGATCACCACCCCGCGCTTTTTAAGATCGATGTACTTATGGTGTTGCTCTGTTTTTTCGGTTTTAAAGTTATTGAATAAACCAATCGGCGCACTGTTAGCGTTAACATCGCTGGCCATTGCCGCATAAAAAAGATCGTTGCGAGAAATATGGGTCAACTCTTCACAAAACTGGCTATAGAGTGTGGTTGAGCCTTCAATAAAGCGCAGATCAAAAAAGATTTTACAGTTGAGCATTGCCTGGGGTGTGGGACTGGTGATCCACTTTAAAAACTTCGCCCCCCAATCACTAACACTCATTCGACACGCATCACTGCTAGCCATTATGTTACCAGGACAACGACGAATGCCGCACTCAACTAAGTTTTCACAAACAAATTCGCCCATCTGTTTAAAATATGCGTGCTGTTCATCGTTTAGACCATCAGGTAATAACAAGCCATTATCTTGATCTGAATGCAGTGTTTGCTCTTCGCGCGCTTGAGAGCCAAAACAAATAAAACTAAAACTGGTTGGCGCGGCGCCATGGTGTTGTTGAAATAAAAAAATTAGCCGCGAGGTCAACGCATCGGTTAAACCACTGAGTAACTTTCCGATCAGCGAAATATCATCAATATTATTTGAAAAACCTTTTAATAACTCAGGAATTTCTTTCGCGTAACGTTTTAAATCAGCCACATTATGGGCCTTGTAAATACGACCAATTAGCTGCACTGGGTCGCTTTTTTGTTGGCGTAGTAAGTCTGTACTGGTGATCATTCCTAGCGGTTTGTGGTTTTCGTCAAGCACAGGTAAATGATGAATATTATGCTTAAGCATTAAGTGCAGCGCTGAAAATACGCGGTTATTTTCAAATATAAACTTAGGCTTATTGGTCATAATACTATTGATAGCTTGCGCGGGATCCACTTCATCAGCAAGCACTCGGTTACGTAAATCCCGATCTGTAACTACCCCAACAAGATGCGAATTTTCGGTGATCATCATTGATGAAATCCCATGCTCTTGCATTTTTTTAGCACTATGACGGATGCTGGCATCGGGAGGCAGCGTAATCGCTTTTCGAGTCATGATCTCTGATATTTTACGCTCAGACCAGCTGTCGTTATTGCTTTTATAATGTGATGACAGCAATCGATTAGCATGAGCACGAACAAAGTATTGCTCGAATGCTTTATATTCTCGACGTAAGTAATCAAAATCCGTTTGGTCGAGCATATAGACAATGCCCTCTTTTTGTACTTCTAAACTGTTTTGTATTGAATCTCCCGTCAGTAACGAGGGATAACCAAAGTAATCACCTTGAGTTAAACGCGTTACCGTATCGCCTTGAGCATCCACTAAATCGTATAACCCGGAACGAATTAAAAATAATTTAGGCTGTTCACTGTTAAGCCATTGCGTTTGGTTTTCTCGGGTCAAATAAATACTATCGAGATGGTTAACAAAATAACTGCAGGCGCTGTCCTGTAACATTGAAAATGGTGCTTGCTTGTTAATAAACTGCGCGACTTCCTGTTGCTCACTACTCATAAATCATCCTCAATAAAAAAGCGACTTAACCTGAAATATGGTTATTTAATATAGCGATTATTTAATGTAGTCATTATTTAAACAAATAAAAAGCCCGACTTAAGTCGGGCTTTGATGCGTTATATCATTAGATATATGGATTAGTGAGCATGCGCTTCACTAGACCCTTTAGGATTACGAATACCTTCAACCATTTCTTGAATTTCAACTGGTGTCGGTTGAGTCATTTTCATAACACCTGCAGCTACTGCAAAGTTAATGATCATGCCTACTAAACCAATCCCTTCAGGTGAAATACCTAAGAACCAATTTTCTGGGCTATTAAGCTCTGGACTCACAAACTTGAAGTAGATGATGTATGCAGCAGTAAAGGTGATACCCGTTACCATGCCTGCAATTGCACCATGTTTATTCATTGATTTAGAGAAAATACCCATAATAATTGCAGGGAAGAAGCTCGCCGCCGCTAAGCCGAAGGCAAAGGCAACAACCGAGGCCACAAATCCTGGCGGGTTAATCCCAAAGTAAGCGGATATTACAATAGCAATCATCGCTGCCAACCTCGCTGCAAGTAATTCTTGCTTGTCGGTTATATCCGGTTTGAGTGTCCGTTTAAGTAAATCGTGCGATACTGAGGTTGAAATAACCAATAGTAAGCCCGCTGTAGTCGATAGCGCCGCAGCAATACCACCTGCTGCAACGAGTGCAATAACCCAGGCTGGTAAGTCGGCTATTTCAGGATTCGCTAGTACCATAATATCGCGGTCAACATTTACTTCGTTTGCGCTATTAGGGTCAGTGATTTTACCTGATGTGTAGAACATTTTGCCGTCACCATTTTTATCATTAAAGGTGATTAGGCCTGTGCGTTCCCAGTTTTTGATCCAAGCTGGTGCCTCTGCATACGCTGTACCACTTCCGTCTTTACCATTAATTGTATCAATCATGTTTACACGGGCAAACGAAGCTACTGCAGGTGCTGTTGTGTAAACAATAGCAATAAACACCAGTGTCCACGCTGCTGAAATACGTGTGTCTTTAACGCGAGGTACAGTGAAAAAGCGAACAATTACGTGTGGTAAACCAGCAGTACCCACCATAAGAGCACCTGTAATTGCAAATACATCAATCATGCTCTTTGAGCCTTCAGTGTATTGGCCAAATCCAAGCTCGGTACTTAAACCGTCAAGTTTATCCAATACATACATTCCAGAGCCATCACTTAGCGTGGCACCAAAACCAGTTTGTGGGAAAAAGTGACCTGTTGCCATCATAGAGATAAAAATAGCCGGTACTAAATAAGCAAATACCAGTACACAATACTGCGCAACTTGCGTGTAAGTAATACCTTTCATGCCACCAAGTACGGCATAGAAGAAAACAATGATCATACCGATATAAACACCGGTTTCAATTTCAACTTCTAAGAAACGAGAGAACACTACACCAACACCGCGCATTTGACCCGCAATGTAAGTAAAACAAATAAAGATGGCACATAAAATAGCCACTAAACGCGCTGTACGTGAGTAGTAACGGTCACCGATAAAATCTGGCACGGTAAACTTGCCGAATTTACGTAAGTAAGGCGCTAAACACATAGCCAGTAGTACATAACCACCGGTCCACCCCATTAAGTAAACACTTCCGTCGTAACCCGCAAACGAGATAATACCCGCCATTGAAATGAACGACGCAGCACTCATCCAATCCGCAGCAGTTGCCATACCATTGGCTAGTGGAGGTACACCGCCACCAGCAACGTAGAATTCATTTGTTGACCCAGCACGAGCCCAAATTGCAATACCGATATAAAGCGCAAAGCTTAAACCGACAATTATAAATGTGAGTATTTGAACATCCATTGACTAGCTCCTATTCGTCTACGCCATATTTTTTATCTAACGTATTCATTTTGAAAACGTACACAAAAATCAAAGCCACAAAGGTATAAATCGCGCCTTGCTGGGCGAACCAGAAGCCAAGTTTAAACCCAAAAAAACGTACTTCATTAAGTACATCAACCAGTAATATGCCAAAGCCAAAAGAGACCACAAACCATACTGCTAATAATTTAAACAGTAATGAAATGTTTTCTGCCCAATAAGCTTTTGCTTGTTCTTCATTTTTAAAAGCCATTTTTATTTTCCCCTTTAAACATCACGATTGTGATGGGTGGTTTTTTATATTCGTTAACCAATTTAGCAATGCAATTCAAATATTGAATTGCGACAATAGTCGTAACAACATATTAACGTTTTCGTAAACTGCGCATGATCAATTAATAAACAACTCATGAACCACTTAAATTTCAGTAGCTTAATAGATTTTTATTGCTCAAGTTTTTAGCCAAATTAAAACAAACCGTGGGAATAAGACATTAGTCTAACTAAATAGACAAAAACAAATTAACCCTTAAATATCATAGCTTTATTTTATTTATAGATAACATAAACAAAATGTATACCCCCTACTTTATTTGCAGCTAGGTATTGTTAATAAGCAAACTCCAACTGGCGCTCGCATCTTGAAATAGTTTGGGTATAGTTATGACAAATTATAAAAACACTCTACGAGGTTAAATAAACATGACAGCTGTACTACTCATTGTTGCCTTTGGCTACATAGGCGTGCTGTTTTGGCTGGCAAATTGGGGTGATAAGACCACCCCACTTGCCAAGCGTATTAGTCATCACCCATTTGTGTATTCATTTGCATTGGGAATTTATTGTACTTCGTGGACTTACTATGGCTCGGTAGGTACCGCTGCTACTAGTAGTTGGAGCTTTTTGCCTATTTTATTAGGACCCGCCTTACTGTTTTTTTTCGGCCAAGGCTTTTTACGTAAACTGGTATTGGTGAGTAAAAAACAAAATATCACCACTATTGCCGACTTTATTTCAGCGCGTTACGGCAAACGCCAAACCACTGCAATTATGGTGACCATTATTGCCTTATTGGCCACTATTCCTTACATCGCATTGCAATTAAAAGCGCTTAGTTCTAGCTTTTTACTTTTGCAAAGTAGTAATCAAATATCTGGGGATATTTTGGCGTTATCAGCCACTTTAATGATGGCACTATTTGCTATATTTTTTGGCACGCGCAAAGTTGATGTAACCGAATACCGCTCAGGCTTAATGCTTGCTGTGGCGTTTGAGTCGCTAATAAAGCTGTTTGCTCTGGCTGCTGTAGCAGGGCTTGCAATATATAGCTTATTTAATTTACCCGCAGAAAGTTCTGGCCAAGTCGCCGAGTCAATTTGGCTGCATTGGGCGCAGTTTGACTTTTTTAGCTTTAACTTTGTAGGTCAGTCGCTGATGGCGGCGGCCGCTATTATTTGTTTGCCACGGCAATTTCATGTCACCGTGGTTGATAACCAAGATAAGCGCCATTTATTTACTGCTCGCTGGGCTTTTCCATTGTACTTGTTATTGACCGCTGCAATGATTTTACCTATAGCCACCGCTGCTATTCATCCAGAAATTGGTCGTAGTTTATCACCTGACAGTTTTGTACTGGCACTGCCTATGCTGCACGATAACGCTTTTTTAACCACCTTTGTGTTTATAGGTGGGCTTTCTGCTGCCACAGCCATGATTGTTGTTGCAACGCTTACACTAAGTACCATGATCTCCAACGACGTGGTGCTACCCTTAATGTTGCGTCGTAAATTTAAACGTAATTTAATCACCAGCAGCTATAAATCCCGTATTTTATTGGTGCGCCGCTTTACCATTGCTGGGGTGCTTATTTTAGCCTACTTCTATCAGCAATGGTTTGGTAGTGGCAGTGCGCTGGCCAGTATGGGGTTAGTGGCTTTTTCATTGGTGTCGCAATTATTGCCTGCTATTGTGGGTGGGTTATATTGGAGAAAAGGCCATGCTTACGGCGTTTATGCTGGGCTACTCGCAGGGGTCATTTGTTGGGTGCTATTTTTAATGCTACCTATTTTAGAAGCCCCTAACCCACTAGACAGTGAGCTACAGCAAACGCTTATAACTAGAGGCACCTTAATTGCGTTGTTTGCTAATATTGGCTGTTACATTAGCTTTTCCTTGGGAGCTGAAGAGCGCTTAATTGATAAAATTCAAGCGGCGGCATTTGTTAATCCCAAAGATCAGGCCATTTTATCTCGTCGCTTAAATAAAAACGTAAAAGCCACGGTATACGACTTTAAAATTTTACTGCAAACCTTTTTAGGCATTCAGCGTAGCCAACAAATTTTATCGCATTACGCACTTCATCATGATTTAAACGACAACAACGCACACCCTCGCGCTGACTTTATTGCCTACTGCGAACGCGCACTAACTGGTGTATTGGGTGCTTCCTCTGCGCAAGCACTTATTCATACAGTATCATCTGGGAAACGCATGGCGTTTGAAGAAGTGGTAAACTTTTTTGATGAAACCACACAGGCACTGCAGTTTAATCAAAACTTATTATTTACTTCACTAGAAAACTTAAGCCACGGACTCTCTGTGGTGGATAAAGATCTCAACCTCGTTGCTTGGAATAAGCGCTACAGCGAAATGTTTAATTACCCTGAAGGTTTTTTACAAGTTGGCCAGCCCATTGAAGAAATAATTCGCTATAACGCAGAGCGCGGTGAATGCGGCCCCGGTGAAATCGAGCGCCATGTTGATAAGCGTGTTCAGCATTTAAAAAATGGCAGTTCACATCACTTTATTCGCCATCGTCGTAATGGCCAAGTTTACGAAATGATAGGCAACCCACTACCTGATGGGGGGTTTGTAACAAGCTTTTCTGATATTACCAATCATATTAGTACGCAAAATGCGCTCGAAGAAATTAATATGGACTTAGAAAACCGTATTGAAGCGCGTACCCAAGAGGTGCAAACCATTAATAGTAACCTGCAAGCACAAATCGATAGTCGCGTACAAACAGAGCAAGCACTTACTTTAGCCAAACGCGAAGCAGAACAGGCAAATGATAGTAAAACCCGCTTTTTAGCACTGGCTAGCCATGATATTTTACAGCCGCTCAATGCGGCACGATTATATCTCGCCGCCATTGATGAAACTCAGTTAGATAGCACCAATAAAAATAACTTTAATAAGCTAGGTGATAGCCTCGATTCCACCGTGCATTTAATGTCGGCTTTATTAGAAATTGCCAAGCTAGAGCAAGGGGCGATGACCCCAAGTCCTCGTCACTTTTGCATTGATGATATTTTAGACCCCCTTAAAAGCGAATATGCGATTTTATCGAGCGATAAAGGACTTTCATTTAAAGTGCGTTCAAATAAACAAATAGTACACAGCGACATTACTTACTTGCGCCGAATACTACAAAACTTGCTGTCTAATGCGATTAAATACACCGAAAATGGCCGTGTATTAATTGCTTGTAGAAACAGAAAACACAGTTTACGGATTGAAGTATGGGATACCGGCCCTGGCATTAGCGATATTGAACAAGCAAAAATATTTAACGACTTTTACCGAATTGAAGCGGGCGATAATAAAGGCGTTGGCTTAGGTTTAGGGGTGGTTAAACGTATGGCTGATTTATTGAGCCTGCCGATTGATGTGGTTTCATTACCTAATAAAGGCAGCCGATTTAGCATTGAAGTGCCTTTTGGTGATGCGCAATTAGTACAGCAAAAACAAACCAGTCAAAATATAGTCGACAACCGCGCCGCGATAAATATTATTGCCGTTGACGACGATCCTGAAAACCTTGCCGCCATGGCCAGCCTAATGAAGCGCTGGCAGGCAAATTACACCCTATTCGATAGAGTAGACGCGGTGTTAACTTATGCAAAAGAACAGAGGGCACCTGATGTTATTTTAATGGACTATCAATTAGGTAATGATTGGGATGGGATTACATTAATTAAAGCGCTACGCGAGATTTGGCAAAGCGATATTCCGGCTATTTTAATTACCGCAGTACGTGACACTGAGCTAAAACAAACCACCAAAGCCGAAAATATTCATTACCTGAGTAAGCCAGTAAAACCAGGCAAACTTAAAGCACTGCTAAATCACAGTACTTGACGATTAATAAGAGTTTAAGCCCAGTAAGTACTGGGCTTAAACTTAACTATGACTGCGCTTTCTGAGTTTTTGGAACAACCAACTAAGCCCAACCAGCGACAACCCTAAACCAATGAAGGATAATGCTTTTAGAAGCCCCGTTAAGTTTGCCATATCAATTAAAAACACCTTAACAATTACAGCGCCAAGAATACCTAAACCAACATTTTGCAGTAACCGTTGCTGTTTTAAATGCCCGGCTATCACCACCAGTGCACCCAGTAATAACCAAATAACCGAATAGCTATATAGTTCGGCATCACTGGTTGCTTTATCAAGATAAATGAAGCCACCTTGCCAATATTGGCGGATCAAGGTATTGATAGCTAACAGGGCTAATAAACCAGACACACCGAGTGTAATTTGACTCAATTTAGCATTAAACGGTTTAACTAAACTCGCTAACCATAACGCCAGCAGGCTCGGTACCAACCAAATTAAAATCACCCAGTTAAATATTGGCGTTTCACCAACATAAAGACGCATTAATAACGGATTATCATCCAACGTTGTATTGATTAATAACAAGCCAGCTAACGCTGATAAAATCAAACCTGCAGTGCGGTATAACTTACCCAGCTGCCCAGCACTTTGCGCGCGATATAAATAAACGCAGCCTAAAGCAAGCAAGTTACAACTGAGCAAAACTTGCTCATAAAAACTTAAAGAAAACAGCTGAGGGTAGTGCCCTACCAGTTGATAACTGGTTTCGGTTGTCACAAATAACGCTAAACAATGCAGTGCTGCTCCTTCAAGCCATATTTTTAGTTTTGAAGTATTAAAACATTTAGCCGCTGCAAAAAATAACCCTATACACAGCGGGTAAACAACTAAGCTCCAATGCAAACCAAATATGCTTAGCTCATCATAACTAGGCGTCCACGGCGATAAGGTAAGGCGTAAAAGTAATGCTGCCACAAGGGCTTTTATTGGCCAGTGTGGCATAGCCACATTGTATTTTTTTATCAGTAAGCTCAGCAGTAATACTTGAACAGCCAGTGCAATGGTAAGGCCGCTATCACTCAGTAACATTGTAATTGCTAAGGTGATATTGGCGTTTGCCCCCACCCAATAACTAAAACGCTGCCATAAAGTTGTATTATTTTGTGTAAATTTAATTAACACCGCACTCATTAAACATAGCAATACCGCCCAAAGTGGATAAGCGGTTGCTAAAGCCGTATTTGGGATCAGCGCATACAAAGTGCCCACCAATACAAACACGTTTAATGAAGCAAGCAAATGAAAAGCTAATCGTTTTGGGTATTTATTACCAAAATAGAGTCCATAGCCACTTAACCCCAGAGCAAGTAATAAGCCTAATCCGTATTCATTTTTAAAAATAAATAACGCATCATCAAAGGCATAAGTTTGTTTAGCACTGACCACTAATAACAGTGCAATTAATAAAGAGACAGCCTGCCATGCATCCCAACGGCTATTTTTTAGCACTAAAAATAGTAACAAAGCGATGCCTAACAACGCCACAATTTGCCACTGAAAATTAAACAGACTCAACAGCATGGCAATCATTAAAGGAGCAATAAATGCTATTAATAATCCGTGATCTGGAAATAAGTTAACTAACCGTTTAAAGCTGTGTGGGCGTACTTCAAGGGTATTAAAGCCCAAGCCTAAACGTGCAATAGCGATTAATCCTAAAATACTTAACAACGCAAAAGCGCCTATTAACCACACTGTGTCGTAGTTAAATAGAGTGAGTCCAACCAAGTACCAGCCAATATGCCCTACCCATAGTAAATACCACAACCACACTCGCTGTACTTTATGTGCCACAACTGCTGCGGCAACACTCACAAGGGCAACATAAATAAGCAAAGAAAATAACTGCCCACTGCCCGTATTTACCCAAACAGGGACACTGTAAGCGCCTATAATGCCTATTACAGCAAGTAAAGGGCCTAGCTTTATTGCCATTGCACTAGCACACACAGCAATAACTGCTAAGCCAATAAATGCCCACTCAGCACTTAGCATGCTAAAGCTGTTATAGGCCAAAAACATTAAGGCAAAACAAGTCATAAAGCCGCCACTGGCAAGGGCTGCAGGAATGTAATTATTAAAGCCTTCAAAAACGATACGTTTATAATGTAAATAATACGCAGCTGCAATTAAGCCAATGCCAAATAATCCACCGGCACTGAGCCTCATTGCAGGTGAAAGTAGCCCCGCCTCTAAACTGTATTTTGCTAAAAACACGCCACCTAAAGCCAAAGCAATAGCACCAATCCAGGTCATCCAATTTTTCTCGAAGCCTGCACGTAATTGTTTAAAAAGCAGTTCAATACTCGATGGTTTTTTAGTTATCGTTTTACGAGGTGGTGGAGGTTTAATGCTCGCTGGTTTATTAACAGCAGCAGGAATATCTGAGCGGTTTAGAGGTATTGCGTTATCTACTTGAGGGTCAGCGGAGGATTTTTCATTTTTTGCTGCATTTGAGCTTAACTCGAACTGTAATAGTTTTAGTTTTAATACTGCAACCTCTTGTTTAAGGGTGTTCAATTGCACTAAGGCCACTAATCCACAAATAGCCCCTGCAACAATCGCAATAGATACAATAATTGCTAATCCGATTAACTCATCCATACAGTCCCTTTTTTATCTCGCAACAGAAGCTCCCAAAAATAACACAAGCGAAATCTATTTTATAAAATTACTATGTTTAAGCAACCTCAAGGCGATCACGGCCTGCTTTTTTAGCTCGGTATAATGCCTGATCTGCACGTTTCATTACATTTTCAAAGCTCTGATCGCTGCTACGGTGCGCAATACCGATACTAACCGTTAAAGAACGCTGATTTTGTACTGTAATAGTGCGAGCAGTTTCTAGAATAGTCTGCGCAAAGTTAAGCACTTCATCAAGCTCATAACTAGGTAGGTAAGCGGCGAATTCCTCACCGCCTATGCGAGCAAAAATATTTTCATTTTTAAAAAGATGGTTCACTTTATCTGCGAACTGTTTAAGCACCTGATCGCCCACATCATGGCCAAAGTCGTCATTAATACGTTTGAAATGATCAAGATCTATGATTAAAACAGTGTAAGGATTATTAACAACCTCCTTCACATGCTGATAAAAACAGCGTCGGTTATACACTTTAGTTAAATCATCTATGATAAATTCTTGCGCCAACCGAGTGTGCATTCGCTGCATAAAGTGCATGGTTTTAAATAAACCATAAACGGTAATTAACATACCTAATGTGCGACATAAATCCTCTACGTAATTACTTATCCAAAGAGGCTGATGTATTACTTCATCAAGCACATCGGCAGTAGATGCTACAATCCATAACATTAAACCGATACTGACATACAAATAGGCTTTTTTAGCTAATTGTGAGCATTGCACCATAAAGAAAATTGTAAAAATAACCACTAAGTTAATAAAGTCAGTGGTAAAGCCGTAAAGATTTTGCTTGAAATCCAATAAAGGAAAGCGCATTAACGAAAAGATTGAAAAGCCAATAATAAATGCCAGCATAGCTAAAATTAACAGCTTGTTTAATCTGGTAATTTTTACAAAGCGGCTGAGCTTGAGGCTCACTTTTTCCGGATTCATCATGGGCTGTATTTAAATTTATTATTGTTACTAAAAACTATACCATAAACTTAAACTGCTTTATTTATATTTGCGTACTAATTATCCAGCCAATAGCAATTAAAATAGTTAATCCAATCATAGTCTTAGTTTTGTGCTTACTGATAATACGTTCAGCTTGATTGCCCGCATAATACACCACTATTGCCAAACCAAAATAACGTATAGAGCGAGCAATAGCGCTTGCTAATAAAAACAGCGCCAGCGAATACTTAGTTGCGCCAGCGGCCAGCATCGCAATTTGAAACGGAATAGGAACGATACCTAGGCTTAACACAAACCAAAATCCTTGTGCCTGCATTTTTTGTTTTACGTTTTCAAACTGCTCAGGGCTTGAGAATGTGTTGATAACCCAATCGCCAATAATATCAAATAAGTAATAACCTAAAGCATAGCCAAATAACGCACCTACAATACAGCCTAGTGTTGCCATAAGGGCAATTTGCCAAAGCTTTTCTCGTCGTGCTTGCATAAGTGGTACCAGCACTGCCTCGAGTGGAATGGGCACTATGGTGGATTCTAAAAATGAGGCGATAGTAATCCCACCCAACATATTTTTAGACTCAATAAACTGACGTGTTTTTTGCTTGAGCTTTTTTTGTATAGCCATAAACGTCCTGTTAGCAATTAGGTAAGTGACTAAATCATCTCATAATAAGGTTAATGCTACCTGAAGAAATACAGTCAACATAGTAATCATTATAAGACTGCTTTATTATCTTTATATACCATTATACTTTTAAAATTTTCACAATATGCAAACTGCTCGCTACATTCCCTTTAGAAAACACGACATCATTACAATGTGCGCCAAAGAGCTTACCAAAGACCAACAAACTTCTTTTAAGCAGCTTTGTGAACTTTTAGCCAGCTTAATTCACTTTCATTACCATGGCACACTTGAGTCATTAAAAAATAATTACGCGCCTTTTGATCCAAATAGCGATACTCGTTTGATAAACAGCGTGACTGATGAACAAAAAGCGCAGTGCCAACGTGATTTTGCTAAAGATTTTGCCAAAGTTCTAAACGCGGCTAATTTTGAAGTGATCACCCATCAAGACTTGCAAGATGCACTAAACGAAGAATCGCTTTTTAAAGTTCGCCTTGAGGTAGAGTTTGAGGATTTTGAAGAAGTGGTTTTTTATCGCCGTGGCGAGTCGCAACTCACCGAAACCATAACCAGTTTTTGGGGGTTACGTAAAAAGCCACTGCATTTTACAAACTACGATCGCGTAGCAGTATTTATCCGTTTTAAAGATAAAGCCTATTTTGAATCAAAAAATAAACTACCTATGGGGTTTGAGCCCAGCTCCACCATAGTAAAACTATTTCAAAATGTGCCAAAAGCTGACTTAGAAATGCTATTCCCTAATAGCGAAGTACGCATGCGCCCTATTGATAAAGTTATTATTGGCTCGTCAGCACTTATTGGCGGTGCGGTAGTATTAGTTACCAAACTGGGCGCCTCATTACTTTTACTGTTTGCTTTGTTTACATTTTGGGGAGGGTTTAGTGATAAAGCCGTTACCATGACTCAGCAGCACTTTATTACGTTAGCCATTGGTATTGGCGTATTTGGCAGTTTTGTGTTTAAAGAGTGGAGTAAATTTAAAAACCGTAAAATTAAATTTATGAAAGCACTGAGCGATAATCTTTACTTTAAAAACCTTGATAACAACGCCGGTGTTTTTCATACCCTTATAGACGCCGCCGAAGAAGAAGACATAAAAGAAGCTCTGCTTGCCTATACATTTTTACTAAAATCAGAAAGTGGCTTAAGCGCACAAATGCTTGATGAGCAAATAGAGACGTGGTTTAAAACAAAGTATAAATGCGAGCTAGATTTTGAAATTAGCGATGCGCTTGAAAAGCTTAAACGCATGCATTTAGTAACTTGCACAAACACCCTATATAACGCGATAAATCTAGAGCACGCAAAAGCCATATTAGATGAGCGCTGGGATAACCTATTTCAATATAACTAAGCAACTCCTTACTTAACAAAAAAGCAGCTGACACTTCAGCTGCTTTTTACGTTATTACCTAATTTAGGCTGTTTGCTGCTTTTTAAATTTTGCATGCACTAATTTATAAAGTGCTGGTAAAATTAACAACGTGAGCAAAGTGGATGACATAATTCCACCTACCACCACGGTTGCCAAAGGCCGTTGTATTTCAGCGCCGGTACCGGTATTTAGCGCCATAGGAATAAACCCTAAACTAGCCACAAGCGCGGTCATTAGCACTGGGCGTAATCGCTGTAATGCCCCGCTATGTATTGCATAATATAAGCTTAATCCCTCATTTCGTAACTGCTTAATAAACGACAGCATCACCACACCGTTTAATACCGCAACCCCACTTAGAGCAATAAATCCCACACCCGCTGAAATAGAAAGCGGCATGTCGCGTAGCAATAATGCTAAAACCCCACCGGTTAGTGCCAGTGGTACGCCACTGAATATAATCAGTGAATCACGCAGCGATCCAAAAGCACTATAAAGTAAGCCAAAAATAAGCAATAAAGTAACAGGCACTACCAACGACAACCGTTTACTCGCCGATTGTAATTGCTCAAACGTACCGCCGTATTCAAGCCAATAACCGCTGGGTAGGTTAAGTTGTGCGTTCATAGTCGCTTGGGCATCGCTTACAAAGCTGGCTAAATCGCGTCCTGCTACATTCGCTGTTACTACCACATTACGCTTGCCGCTTTCGCGATTTATTTGATTCGGACCTTTTTCAATACTGATTGTAGCCACTTCTCCAAGCGGTACAAATGCAAGCTCAGGGTTACTACTTTTAGGTAACGCAATAGGTAAACGCGCAAGCGCAGAGACATCTTCAGACCAACGCTTATCTAAGCGTACTAATAACGAAAAGCGCTTATCACCCTTATAAATTAGCCCTGTTTGCACCCCACCAACAGCAGCGGCAAGGGTTTGCTGAATGTCGTTTACGGTTAATCCTAATAGCGCCATATGGTCTCGCATTGGGGTAACAGAGAGTGTAGGCAAGCCCTCCATTTGCTCTAAACGAACATCAGTAGCACCGGTAATATTTCGCATTAAACCAGTGGCTTTTTCGCCAAACTGTTTAAGTATGGCTAAATCGTCACCGTAAATACGCAGCGCTACATCGGCACGCACACCGGCAATTAACTCGTTAAAGCGCATTTCTATAGGCTGGGTAAATTCATAGTTATTACCCGGTATCTCATTCACACGATGACGAATTTGCTGCACTAACGCGTCTTTACTTAGTGACGGATCAGGCCATTGCTCACGCGGCTTTAACATTAAAAAAGTGTCGGCAACGTTAGGTGGCATAGGATCGCTGGCGACATCTGCTGTGCCAATCTTTGAAAATACGTTTGCAATTTCAGGCTGCTCTAATAAAGCCTGCTCCAACTGCTTTTGCATTTGTACCGATTGTTCAATACCGGTGCCAGTAATACGCAACGCATGCATTGCAATGTCACCTTCATCTAGCTGCGGTAAGAATTCGGCGCCCATATTTTTAACTTTAAAGCCAAGCACTAATACCAAAACAGTGGCAATACTCACCATCAGCCACGGTAATTTAAGCGATAAGTTAAGCAGTGGCTTGTAGATTTTTTTAACGCCACGCATTACTGCGTTTTCGCTTTCATCTACTTTACCACGCACAAATACGGCAATAGCCGCTGGCACAAAGGTGACAGCAAAAATAAGTGCACCTATTAACGCGGCAACCACGGTAAACGCCATAGGCTGAAACATTTTGCCCTCAACACCACTGAGCGCAAATAGCGGTAAATACACCAACATAATAATTAAAATACCAAATACTGCGGGGCTAAACACTTCTTTGGTGGCTGAAGTTACAACCTCTAAACGCTCACTGAGCGTAAGTAAGCGGCCATGTTTATGTTGAGCCATCCCTAATTGACGAAGGCAGTTTTCAACCACAATCACCGCGCCATCAACAATTAATCCAAAATCGATTGCACCTAAGCTCATTAAGTTACCCGAGACTCGATTGCTCACCATGCCTGTAATAGCAAATAGCATACTGAGCGGAATAACCATGGCGGTAATAAGCGCACCAGTGATATTCCCAAGCAATAACAATAAAATGACGATGACCAATACAGCCCCTTCAAACAGGTTTTTTTGTACTGTGGCGATGGTTTTATCAACCAGATTGGTGCGGTCATAAACAGGCTCAACGATAACCCCTGCAGGTAAACTTTTTTGTACTTGTATAAGCTTATCAGCCATGGCTTTAGCAACCACACGGCTATTTTCACCAATTAGCATCATCGCCGTGCCTAATACGGTTTCCTCGCCATTATAGGTAGCCGCGCCAGTTCTGAGCTCTTTTCCTAAGTATACATTTGCCACGTCTTTAATTCGCACAGGAGCATCATCACGCTTGGCGATAACGGTGTTTGCTATATCTGCTAATGTTTTTAGTTGCCCAGGGGAGCGCACTAAATATTGGCCGTCAAAGCGCTCTATATAACCGGCTCCGCGATTGCTGTTATTAAGCTCAAGTGCACTAATAACATCGTTGACTGTTAGCTTATAAGCGATGAGCTTTTCTGGTATGGGCGCAACTTGGTACTGGCGCTCAAAGCCACCTTGGCTATTTATTTCGGTTACGCCTTTTACTTTTAAAAGCTGCGGACGAATAACCCAGTCTTGTAAAGTACGTAAATCTTCAGCGCTGTAAGGCATACCATCACTTTTTAACGCATCGGGTGTTGCATGCACGCTATAGGTAAATATTTCACCTAAGCCACTGGCAATAGGCCCAAGATTTGGCTCAACATTATTAGGTAAATCAGCGCGAATACTTTGAATACGCTCACCAATTTGCTGACGCGCCCAATATATGTCGGTGCCCTCATCAAAAATAACGGTTACTTGAGAAAGCCCATAGCGAGAAAGCGAACGGGTATAGTCAAGCTTAGGAATACCCGCCATCGCGGTTTCGACTAAGTAAGTGATACGCTGCTCAACTTCAAGCGGCGTAAAACCAGGCGCTTTAGAATTAATTTGCACTTGTACATTGGTAATATCGGGTACCGCATCCACCGCTAAGTTTTGGATGTTATACAAACCAAACCCAGCAAATAAAAATGTTAGTGCCAGTACCATCATGCGGCGTTTAACCGCAAAAGAAACAATCCAGTTAATCATGGTACACTCCTAGTGTGCGTGACTTGCGCCGCTTTTTAAAATATCGGCTTTGATCACATAGCTATTGGTTGTAACGTACTCGCTACCTGGGCTTAAACCCGCGATCACTTCAACCCACTCACTACTTTTTGCGCCCAAAGTAACAGGGCGTACTTCAAACACACTATTTTTACGCACAAACACACTTGTCATACCATTAAACTCTTGAATAGCCTCAGGCTTTATACGCACGCGGGCATAAACTTTATCGATACTGACATCACTATTAACATGCATACCCGGTCGCCAATGACCATCAGGGTTATTAAGCTCAATACGGGCACGTGCAATGTGCCCGCCAGTCATCATAGGTGCTATAAAAAACACCTTACCTTGGGCATTTAAATGATGATGTAAATCGTAAACGATAGCGCTTTGACCAATGGCTAGATTTTCGATGTTTTCAGGAAAGGCTGAGAGCTCAACCCATACTTTATCAAGGTTCACGACTTGCATTAGCGCACGAGTACTTGCCAGTTCGCCACGCTTTAAATATTGTTCGGTTACCACACCGCTAATAGGGCTTTTAATACTGTAGTTTTGCAAAGTTTCACGATTGGTGACACTGGCGAGTACATCGCCTTTTTGAACGGTTTGACCAATGCTGACAAAAATATCGCTGATCAATCCGGTATATGGCGCCATAATTTCTACTGTGCCATGCTGTGTCGGTGCAATAACACCAAACAGCGTGTCGGAAATATCCACCTCGCCACTTTGTGCTATCTCTGTTTTAATGCCCGCACCTTTAATTGCTCGCTCGCTAAGCACTGTGCGGCCTTCGTGCTGAGAGTACTCAAAGCTCACGCGCTCACCTTTATAATTGGCAATAATGAAAAGCTCAAATGAATGTGGCTCATTTATCGATTGCGTGCTAACAAGGTAGCCATTCTCACGGGTAAATTGTATTTTTTGCGGCGTTTCTACTAAGCGTTTTAAGTTTATTTCTATACTTAAATCGTTCACATCTACCGGCTGTTTTTGCTCATAACCATATACGCGCAGCTCAACTTTACCTGCCAATTCTTGCAGCTTTAACTCAAGAGTGAGCTTTTCGTTGGTTAATAAAAAGCCGCCGTGTGGACCTTGTTTTTGGGTTTGCTCTGTTTGGTCATGTTCTGCCGAGGCAAATACATATGTGCTTGTTAAGCTAGCTACAAACGAGAGAAATACTAATAATGCGATAAAAGTGTTGTTCATGATTGAAAAGTCTCAGTTAAAGATTGGCCAGTTAAACGCTCAAGTGCGAGGTGGGTCTGATATAACGCTGCATATGTATTAATCAACGCGCGTTTAGAGTCAAAAAGGGCTTGTTGAGCATCGAGCAATTGCAACACCGAAATTTGTCCGCGTTGATAGCTTTTTAAACTTTGCTCAATGAGTGTTTGGGCTTGGGGAATAACTTGCCCAGATAACAACTGTGCCTGTAACATCTTACCTTGGTAATAGGCATACAAAGTACGAACTTGCTGACGTAATTGAACCCGTAACAGTCCTTGCTGCTCACGTAACAATGCTAACTGACTGTTAGCTGCTTCAATATTACCGCTATTTGAGTTACTCAATTGCAATGGCATTGAAAACGAAAACAGCAACGAACTGGTATTGTTTTGCTGGTTGTAGCTCACGCCTGCACCTATATTAATATCGCTTTGCCCATTGGCTTTTTGCAGCGCTAAGTTGGCCGCTTGTTGTAAGTATTGCTGCTGTAACATTGCAAAATCAGGCGCTTGGTTAACCGCATCAAGTAACCCTTGCTCAGATTTAAGCGTTATTAATGTATTAATATTTCCCGCTAAATCCGTGTAATCATGTTGCTCACTCCATAGCTCATTGAGCGATAAACGCGCTCGCTCAAATTCACTATTTAGCTTAGCTTTATCAAGCTCAACTTGGCTAAGCGCATAACGCATGCGGGTTACATCCGCTTGCGATACAGCGCCAGCATCAGCTCGCTGCTTTATTGCTTTAAGTGCTTGGCTTACAACCTGATGTCGCTCGCTATTTAGAGAAAGTAAAGTTTGAAATTTAAGCGCCTCGTAATAGCGCTCACCAGTGGTTGCTAATAAGGCTAAGCGAGTATTTTGATACTGTATTGCTTGGGCTTTAATGTTTGCCGTAGCGTAATTTATGCGGCTTTGGCGTTTATCTCCAAGCTCTATAAACTGGCTAAATGCCAAGGTTATTTCAGCACCTTGCACACCACGCGCCTCGTTTGTTCCTAGCAGGTTTTCAGCCTCTACATTTAAGACAGGATTAGGCGAAAGTGCCGCTTGAGATTTAAGCGCACTGAGTATTTTTTGATGATAAGGGTAGCGTTTTAATAGCGGATTTTGTTGCTCGGTATTTATCAACGCTTGTTTTAGAGTTAGTGTTTTAACATTTGCAAACGCACTAAAAGCAGGCAGCGTGCACAACATCACCACCAACATAATTGATTTTTTATTCATATAGCTTGTCCGTTTTTAATAAACAGAGTTCACTTGCAAACCATTCACAACCTACGCAAAAGATAGCGACAGTGTTAAATGCTCAGCAATCTAAACATGCCTATAACGGCCCATAAAACACTTATGTGTAGGCAGCTAAAAGCACAGTAATTAATTGAAATTAGATTAAATTAAAAACTAGCTAAATGAATTCGGTGGCGGTACGTCTGGTGGATAATGTAAACCGTGATAGCATATCGCTAAAGTTGGTTTGCTTTTCTCGGGAGTTATTGAGTGATTTGAGCTGTGGCTATAGCCACTGTGGCAATGCTGGTGGGCATGTATTTCTGCTGTTGGGGCGCTGTCGTTATCATCAGCAGTTTCGCTACTTTGCGAAAATGAGCTATTTATGTGGTCAACGTCTTCTTGTAAATGGTACGCGGCGCCATCACAGCTTATAAAGCTATGCACAAGCACAAGGAGTATCACGACTAAAAAGTAGTTTGAGCGCATCCATTACCTAATAAAATTTAAAGTGGGTTCCTACTTTACAAAGTAGGAACAGCGACATATTAAACCTGCAATGCACCTTGAGGTCAATAAACAACGCGCAAAACCGTTGATAAAAGTTTACTGATCTTCGTCTACACAACATTCGTTTTGTAAAAAGCCAATTACATCGTCTAAGCGTTGGTACATAGCTACGCAATAAAGCGTGCGCCCTTCGCGCCTTTGGCTAATTAGCCCAGCGTTAACTAAGCCCGATATATGGTGCGAAAGTGTAGAGCCCGCCATGCTTAGCTCTTCTTGTATATTGCCTACACTAATGCCAGCGTGCCCTGCTTTAACTACACGCTTATATATAGTTAAACGCGTAGGATGACCCAATTCTTTTAATGCTTTTGCAACGTCGATAATTTCCATTACAACCTCGTAATTTCTAAATTATTAGAAATAATAACAACTTGAATTATTAAATACAGCTTTATTAGCAAGTTACCTTAAAAATTAAAAAATAAAGTATTGACGATGTTATTACTCATCAATATACTTCCGTAAAATTCGAAATATAGTTTATTCAATATAAGCTATACCTTGTGTACTTTGGAGTGCGTTATGAGTAATGAAATGCTAGCAATGGCAAAAGAGGCGTTAGGCATGTTTGCCTTTTTAGCTACAGAGTTAACTATTTTATTTATTGTTATTAGTTATTTAGTGGGTGTTTTACAGCTATTTATAACACCTGAAAAAATTCAATCCATTTTAAGTTCAAAAAACGGTAAGGGCTACGTTGTTGCTGCTTTATTGGGAGCTATAACACCATTTTGTTCGTGCTCAACCATTCCGTTTTTAAAAGGATTATTAAGAGCGAGAGCGGGCTTTGGCCCTATGATGGTATTTTTATTTGGCAGCCCGCTACTTAACCCGGTGATCATTGGGTTATTTGTAATTACCTTTGGCTGGCAGGTCGCTTTATTTTACTTTTTAGTGGCTATGGTGGTGTCGGTTGTAGCAGGCTATACCCTTGAAAAGCTAGGCTTTGAAAGGTATGTAAAACCAGAAGCTTACAGCACAGAATCTACTAGTAGCTGCGCAAAGCCAAGCTGTAGTGAACTTAAAGAAGTTGAGCCAAGCTGTGCAACCACAAGCTGCGGCGAGCCTAAAGCAATAGAGCCAAAAAAAGCGCAGCCTAATCGCTGGGTAAAAGTGTGGCACGCCACCTTTAAAGACTTTAAACAGGTGTTTCCGTACTTAATGCTAGGGGTAGCAATAGGCTCGTTTATTTATGGCTTTATTCCTACCGAGCTAATTGCTAAATATGCGGGCGATGGTATGTGGTACGCCATTCCTATTGCAGCCATTATTGGTATTCCACTTTATATTAGAGCCGAAGCCGTTATTCCGCTAAGCGCCGCATTGGTTAAAAAAGGCATGGCGCTTGGCTCGGTAATGGCATTAATAATTGGCAGCGCGGGCGCAAGCTTAACAGAGGTTATTTTGCTTAAATCTATTTTTAAAAACCAAATGATAGCCGCCTTTTTGTTTGTCATTATTACAATGGCTATAGGTGCAGGCTTTTTATACCAATGGATTTTCAACTAACCTTACTAATTCTTTGAATCCATGACAGTGCTATAAATAATACTAAATACAAAAAAGGCCGCTAATCTAAAAGATTAATGGCCTTTTATTAATACAGTGTCAACAATTTGATGACTAAATAAAGCAGGTTGCTTTAATTATTAAGCAACCGCTTGCTCTAAAATTTCACGGCTTTCTTTTAACGTAATAGCTTGGTTTTCACCAAGGGCAACCATGCCATGAGCTTCAAGCTTGCCAATAATATTATCAATAGCAGCCGCTTTATCATCGCCATGCTCAGTAAGCTCAGTTGCTACGTCAAGGCTGTGGTAAAACGCTTCAATCGCTTGAATTGTTTGCTCTGCTAAATCGTCTGTTTGTGCAAGACCAAATACGTTTTTACCCATTTGTTCTAGTTTTGCTTTTTTAACTGCAAATTGATTTCGCAGTAAAGAAGGCTGAACAATAGCCAGTGAACGTGCATGATCAACGCCGTAAGCAGCTGTAAGCTCATGGCCAATCATGTGAGTTGCCCAATCTTGTGATACGCCAGAACCAATTAAGCCGTTAAGTGCTTGGTTTGCAGCCCACATAAGGTTTGCACGCCATGCATCGTCTTGGTTTTCAAAGTTATCACCCAATGTTTTAAGCGCTTTTAACAGTGCTTCTGCGTAGCCTTCTTGAACAAGTGCACCTTCTGGGAATGTTAGGTACTGCTCACACGTATGTACCCATGCATCCACTAAACCATTTACAAGCTGGCGCTGCGGTAATGTTTTCATTACATCAGGGTCCATAATGGCAAATTTTGGTAATACTTCTGGAGATGCAAACGGTAGTTTTTGCTTCGTTGCTTCTTTGCTTACTACTGAATTTTGATTAGACTCAGAACCGGTTGCAGGCAATGTAAGTACCGCACCAATAGGTAATGCGCTGGTAATTGTATGCTTACCTGTAGGGATATCCCAACCTTCGCCATCATATACAGCAGATGCTGCAATGTATTTAACGCCGTCAATTACAGAGCCGCCGCCTACACCTAAAACGAAATCGATATCTTGTTCTTTACAAATTTTTACTGCTTGGTCTAGCACTTCAATTGTTGGGTTGGCACCTACGCCCGAAAACTCTACCCAATCAAAACCTTCAAGTGCTGCTGCAACTTCATCGTATACGCCGTTCTTTTTAATAGAACCGCCACCGTACACAACTAATACTTTTTGATCTTTTGCGATCAAATCAGTAAGTGCGGCAATTTGTTGCTGACCAAATTGAATTAAAGTGGGATTTACGTAGCTAAATTTCATTATTTTGCTCCTAAAGGGGACGGTTAATTACTAAGCACTTTATCAATTCTTAAATAAATAAAGTGTTGATAGATGCATAATAATGGCATAGCGCATATATAAAAAGCCTAATAACTGCCAAAAGCTTGCCTAAAACTATCAGCGTTGTTATTTTACGCCAAATACCGTTAATTTAAGCCGCTCTTATGACAACCATCGCTACTTTGTTACAACAATACGCAGAGCATAATAAGTTGCTCAGCTTTGAAGGTACCATGGAAACAATTATTCCAGGGGTGTACTTTCATCGCGCCACCAAAAGCTCAGCGCGTCAGCCTCTTATTTATAATTCAGGTATTATTATTGTTGGCCAAGGACATAAAGTTATTCACTTTCCTGAGCATCAAATACAGTATGGTGCAGGCGATTATTTAGTACTGGGAGTGCCCGTACCACTAGAATGTGAAGCGTTTACTGATAACGATTTACCAGTAATGGGTATAGCAATTGATATAAACCCAGCCATGCTTCACAAACTGGTTAACCAAATGATGCAACATAATCCTATTTTAACTCCTTTAACACAAAGCGGAGCCGTCCAAAGTGCCGCTTTAGATATGGCCATGGAGCAAGTCACTCATCGACTGTTAACAGTGTTAAACAATCCACTTGAGGCTGAGGTATTTGGTGGCGATATAGTTAAAGAATTAGTATATAGGGTGCTGTGTGGCCCTCAAGGCAACACTTTAATTGGACTTGCAATGCACGATGGCCATTACGCACGCATAGCGCGTACCTTATCAACATTACATAGTGATTATGCAAGCTCTATTACCGTAGAGCACTTAGCTGAAGAAGTGAACATGAGTGTGTCATCTTTTCATCGTGCCTTTAAACAAGTTACGTTTGAATCCCCTTTGCAGTATTTAAAAAAAGTGCGTTTAGCTAAAGCAAAAGAATTAATAACCACC
Source organism: Pseudoalteromonas sp. APC 3224 (assembly GCF_030407535.1). Classification (GTDB taxonomy): domain Bacteria; phylum Pseudomonadota; class Gammaproteobacteria; order Enterobacterales; family Alteromonadaceae; genus Pseudoalteromonas. The sequence goes on from NZ_JASDDF010000005.1 coordinate 147,314, forward strand.
TCTGGCAGTAAAGCAAATGAGGCCGCATTTAAAGTAGGTTACACCAGTGCGTCACAATTTAGCCGTGAGTTTAAACGCCATTTCAACAAAACCCCCAGTGAAATACATGTGTGATTAAAAGTAACCCATTTTTGCACTAAGTCATTATTTAAATACTTAATTACTAGTAAAGCCTACCTGCTTTGTTAGTATGGTTTAGAGTATTCATCCTTTTAGTAGCAATGAATTTTACGATAAAGACAAGAGGTTTTTGAGCATGTTAAGCGCACTGATGATTAGATTTAGCATTTTTATATGCGCTTGTACTATGCTGTTTAGTAGCGTTACTTATGCGCAAGAGCATTGCCAGCTCAATGAAAGAGCAACAAACACATCGGTGTCTTTATCCAAAGAAGTTGTCTCAAATATTAAGCTTAAAAACGGTATCAATCATCTCGAATTAAGCTGTAACTTAAACCAAGGTGGGGTATTTTCTTTTACTCGCCCTGCACTTACAGACTTTTCGTGGCAGCAAAATTCAGTATATAAAACACCTTTAAAAACCAATCAGATGGCAATTTTAATGGACCAAGGCGTTTTTACTGCACAGCTTACAGTTACTACCTCAGCAGCTTATACCCCACGCTTTAAGTGGTCAGATACACAACCGTTTGTCGAAAAAATACAACGCTATAACCTTATTTTTGGCATTTTTTATGGTCTTTGCGCCACACTTATTTTTTATGCATTAATTATAGGACACGGCATAAAAGACCCTCTTTTTAAACTGTATGGCATTTATATTTTTTGTATCGCTAGTTTTATATTCTTTCAAGAAGGACAGCCTTATTTATTTACACAGCAGTACTACTCTGTGTACGTAAGTCATCTTTACACGTTAAGTATTGGTTTAACTATAGTCAGTGCCACATGGTTTATGAGTGCACTATTAGAGCTACCTAGATACTTTCCAAAGTTAAGCAATACATTAAAAGTTACCGCCTTATGCGTACTGACTTTGTGCTTACAAAAAATAGCGCTCGATCTGCCACTCATAACCAATATTACCTCTGCAGTAACCGGCTATTTATCATTATTTATTGTCATGACTATTTTTATCCTCAGCGCGATACAAACAAAGTACGGTGTCAATGAAGCAAACTTGGTATTTATAGCACTGGCAAGTGTGTTTATTAGTATGACTTTTAGAGTACTACTAACCGATTATAGTCCGTTCATTCAACGCTATGGGTTTGTTATTGCGTTTACAATTGAATCTTTATTACTAGCTATTGCCGTCGGTAGACGAATTCAAAGATTGAGTTATGCAAAAAAACAGGCTGAACGACACGCTAACTTTGATCACTTGTGCCATATATACAATCGTCGTGGGTGGAGCTTAAAAGCAAACGACTTATTGGCAGAGCATAAGCAACGTGGAGGCGTTTTGTGTTTTTTATACATAGATCTAGACCGTTTTAAAGCAATTAATGATACCTATGGCCATGATGTAGGCGACAAAGTACTGTGCAAAGTTGCAGAGTCACTTGGTCAACACATGCGCAGTGAAGATGCTGTTGGCCGCTTAGGAGGCGATGAATTTGTGGCCATGGCATTATTTAATAGCAACGAAAAAATTAACCAGCGAGTTAACACCCTAGAACAACAATTAAACCAGTTAACTATAGAGCATCAGGGCCATACCATTTCCATTTACGCCAGTGTTGGGCAAACTAGCTATACTCAGCCACCTGATAACTTAGACACAGTTTTAAAAGCGGGTGATGAAGCGATGTATAAACAGAAATTGCAAAGAAAGGCAAAGCAGGCTGAAAAAATGGTAGGAACCGCAATTTAAAGGCAAAAAACATGAGCTAGTCAGTAAGACTAGCTCAGCTATAATAGCTAGCTTAATCCTTTTTAAACAGTACCTCAGGATTAACCATGGTTTTCATTTCGAGCACGTTACCGTTGGGATCTTCAATAAAAAACGTTTCTTGTTCAAACTCATCACCAACAAAACGACGGTAAGGTTTATCTAAATATTCAAGGCCGGCATCAGCAATGCGTTGCTTAAGTCCTTGAAACTCACTTTCTGATAAATGAATACCGAAGTGTGGTACAGCCACTGCGCCCATATCAACGTCGTGACGTACCGTAGGTAAACGCTCAACGCTTTGATGCAGAGTTAACTCGTTGCCCCAAAAATCAATGTCTACCCATCGTCCTGCTTCACTATTGCCGGTTTTACAGCCGAGTACGTCACAGTAAAACGTTTTCGCTTTTTCAAGATCGCCAGCGGGGATAGCCAGATGTAAACAGTTAGACATAAATTACCTTAGGTTATAACTTTTAATATATGAAATATGCCGCATTATACATAATTTGCAATTTATAGAACATCAACACTGTTATTTTTAGTCATTCATTGCATATCGATAATTTTCAACAATAATTCACCTTTTAACAATGGTGTATCGATTTTAGTCTTAAATATCAGTTTTTAACTATTAAAGCTAAAACTGATACATTATGATGTGCGCGCCATGACTAAATTCATACTTTTAAAATTCATCACCTTTTTTATCGGCTGCTTGTCGTGTTTTTTAATGCATACCACATTCGCATTGCCTATTGTTATATCTGCCGGTTTAACGGGGCTTATCGGTTCATTTATTCCATTCCCTGCAGATTACAAAAACCATCCCTATTCAGCTATTTATGCAGGCAGTTTTGCCGGTATGTGCTCCACTAGTTTAATTAATGAATACTGGGAAATTGCGATTATTTCTGCCATTGGGGCTGTTTTGTACACACTCACGATTAACATATTTGCAGGGTTTGGTGGACGATTAGGTAGCATTGCATTTGCTAGTGTCGCCTTATTTGTTTTAGCCAAGGAGTTAATAATATGACGCTTATTTATCCGCTGCTTGCTTTGTTAGGGGCGTTTTTAACCTTTTACTTGGCTAAGCATAATCGCTTTGATGGGATCCGAGCCTCTGCAGCCCTATCCATTATTGCTTATTTAATATTTGCACAATTTAGTTTCAACGCTGAGCTATATAGCATCGTCTTTTTTGGCGGCACATTTATTGGCATGAGTGCCCCTCACCGCTTTGGTGTGTATACGCTTGCCAGTTCAGCAATTATATTTTCACTGTTTTTTGCTTATTTAGTGCCTATTCTTGATGGTTTTGGTGGTGCTTTGGGGATTAGTGCATTTTTATCCGTATGTATTTGCCACGTATTTATTTTACTTGGTGCACCGCGCAGTAAAAAAACTAAAATTTAAACGCTTTCTTGAATAAAAATTCAATAAAATCTTACACCTATTAAATTGTATAAAAATAACGCATGTTTTTTTGATCAACACTGTTAATAGCTTCGTAGTATTCACAAAGCTGTAACACTGTAACATTCGATTAAAGGAACAATTATGAATAAAGTATTTAAGCTCGGTGCTATCATACTTCCCTTGTTACTTATTCAAGGCTGTAGTAGCGATGACGATAACAACGCCCCAGTAACTGTAGACCCACAACCTGCCGTCTCGGTCTTTGACGCCGCACAGGACTCTGGAGAGTTCACCACTCTTGTTGCAGCACTAGAAGCAACCGGTCTAGATGAAACCCTTGATGATTTGACTACCAGTTATACTGTATTTGCCCCTACCGATGATGCATTTTCGTTATTAGGTGAAGAAACCATTAATAACTTATTAGCCGATACAGACACCCTAAGCTCAATTTTAACTTACCATGTAGTCTCTGGCAGAGTAGATGCGCAAACAGCTATTGGTTTAGCGGGTACCACTGTTGAGACAGTCAATGGACAAAGCATCGCTTTATCTTTAAATGGTGAGAATTTATTAGTAAATACCAGCACAGTTACAATGACCGACATTGTGACCGACAACGGAATTATTCATGTTATTGATGCAGTGCTTACACCAAAAACAGTGTCAGAAACAGCACCAACCAATAATATTATTGAAACAGCTCAGCAAGCTGGTAACTTTAGTACGTTACTTGCGGCTCTTGACGCTGCATCCCTTACTTCAGCACTAGCGGACGAATCATCAGAATTTACCGTATTTGCACCTACTGATGCTGCTTTCGAGTCAATAGGTAGCAACTTTTTAAACAGCTTACTTGCTAATCCCACCGTTTTAGCAGATATTTTGAAGCAGCATGTACTTGTAGGATCAGTTGATTCTGTAACTGCAATGTCTCTCAACGGTCAATCAGCAGAAACGCTACTTGGCAATACCCTTCCAGTGGCGATAAACGCACAAACAAACATGCTATCGTTTGGCGGAGCAAACATTGTAGTTAAAGATATTATGACCAATAACGGTGTCATTCATGTAATTGATTCAGTTATCATTTCTGATGTTACTTTACCTCAAAGTACCAATACAATTGCTGATATAGCGAGCGCTGATGGTAATTTTACGACACTTCTAGCTGCTTTAACGGCAACAGGGTTAGATACACTAGTTGCCGATCCAGATAATACTTTTAGTGTATTTGCACCTACAGACGCTGCATTTGCTGCGCTCGGACAGGATACAATTAATGCGCTACTAGCTGATACAGATACGCTTCGTGATATTTTGCTGTATCATGTTTTTTCTGACGCGACAGTTTTATCAGATGACGCAGTAACCATTGCCAATAGCAACAGCAACAAGATAGAAATGGCCAATGGCGACATGGCTGCTATATCTCATGTAAATAGCTCACTATTTATCAATGACTCAGCAATTTCAGAGGCAAATGTAATCGCTAGTAACGGCGTGATTCATGTATTAAATAAAGTAATTATGCCACCGGCTGAAGTTGGTACCCCGACTAAAACAATTGCTACAGTGGCTACTGAAACACCTGCACTATCTACTTTAGTCACTGCACTACAAGCAGCATCACTAGTAGATACCTTTAACGACACCACTCAATCATTTACGGTATTTGCACCGACAAATGCTGCATTTAGCAAAATCCCTACCGCTGATTTAGAGGCTTTATTGGCTGATACGACAGCATTGACAGGTGTGCTAACTCAACATGTTTTAGGCGCTCAAGTGGGCAGTACTGATGCATTTGCAGCCAATGGTAAAACGGTGACCACGCTTGCTGATAACATGCTAAGCGTAAACGTTGTAGACTTTACCAGCACAGCAAACACAGCAACAGATAGCATTGCTTATGATTCAACTGATAGTCGTTTAGTAACGGGTATGGCTGATGCTATGCCAGGCAAAACAGTTTATGTGTTCGACAATGATTTAGGCGAGGCAATGAGCTCGTGTGAAGCAGCTTGTGCAACAACGTGGCCACCGGTTCTTGGTACTGCAGCATCAATTGAAAATGTACCCGGTTTATCGTTAATTGCTCGCTCAGATGACAGCATGCAAGTCGCCTACCTTGGCCGCCCTTTATATACCTTCTCCGGTGATACGGCAGCAGGTCAGAATAATGGCCAAGCTGTGAACGATATTTGGTGGCAAGTAAGCTTACCAGCTACATCACTACAAGTAGCGGGTAGCAATGTAACAACTACTGATATTTATACCAGTAATGGCGTTGTTCACTTAATTGATACAGTGATCACAACGGCCAAATAAATTAAGTTTTACTGTGAGATAAGCCAGGAGTGATGCTATTTACTCCTGGCTTTTTTATAAAAAATAGGCTTACTTATTAATACCTTGGGAGCTTGTTGGGTAACCAAAGACTACTTTTAACTTTGCTTTTAATCCCTTTGCTCTGTAGGTACTTTTAAAGAGATGCTGCCACTGATGAAAGGTAATTTTAATCGGGTTATTACTGTGTAGTTGGCCAATAATTCCGTATTTACAAGGCTTGCTTTCATCCTCTTCTACATAAGTGCCAAATAACTTATCCCAAACAATTAGTACCCCTGCAAAGTTTTTATCTAAATAACCATTGTTAATAGCATGATGTACCCGATGATGTGATGGGGTATTAAATACGCTTTCAAACCAACCCAGCTTTTTTACCACTTGGGTGTGAACAAAAAATTGATACGCTAAATTAAGGGCAACTACGGCAAAAACAATCACAGGTTCAAAACCAAGTAATATCATTGGCATCCAAAACAGCCACATGCCCGCAAGCGGATACATTAAACTTTGTCTAAAGGCAGTAGTAAAATTCATTCTCGTAGAGCTATGATGTACGACATGCGCTGCCCATAACCAATGTATATGGTGTGATGCACGATGAAACCAATAATATAAAAAATCTTGCAGTACAAAGGCACCTAATATGGTCAGTACCGTCAATTCAATATCAAATAACCGAAACTGATACAGCCAGTAAAAAAACGGCATTAGTACTATTAATGCAATAGCATCAGCACCTTGATGTAATAAAGCCAATAATGCATTGGCTAAACTGTCTTTTATATCGTAGTGACGCCTAAATTTAATAAACTCGATAGCAACAAACAGCAAAAAAATAGGGCTCAGTGCGAGTAAAATAATTTCAATGCTCATACAACACGCTCCTGAAAATAGCGGGCTATTTTTTTAAGTGCTTGGCTAATATCTTTTTTTATAAAAAAAGCCAGTATAAAATCGGGTAACCAAAAAGGTGCAATGCAACTAATATGGTAATTAACCTCAGTGAGCGATGGCTCTTCATTAATGGTATTTAAGTAAATATCACCACGATGCTGCGCAACGGGCTTGCTACCTATAATACGGTAACTAATATGACTGTTATCTGCAGCTATTATTTGCTCTTTAAAGGTAGTGCCTTGCATTTTTATTTCTCTAATCGTGCCTTTTCCGCCACTTATTTCACCCGGCTCTTGTGGTGCAAGTAGTGTAAAGTGAGCATTAAAAAATCGTCCTAAATCAGCATGCGCTAATAATACGCTGCGTATTTGCTCCGGCGTTGCTGCCACAGCTCGCTTAATTTTTATTTCTACCATGACCTTCACCCTATTATTTTTATCGATCACTAGCATATAAAAATATGCCGTGGCAAACTTGCGATTAGACGACTATTTTTTAGCTTTAGGCGACAAATGAAAACCTTAGCCGATCATTATTTTTGTAGCTGTTTGGATTATCTTGAAGCCCAAGGCTTAGCTAGCCAAGTGGCTTTAAGCGCTATTGATTTTAACGAGTATACCAATAAAAAGTCACAACAAATGGCGCCACGTATCAGCTTAAAAAGCTATAATGCGCTGCTTGGCTATGCACAACAGGCGTTAAACGATCCCTTATTTGGCTTTGAATTAGGAAAACAAATACGCACCGCTGATTTTGGTGTATTGGGGTATTTAATTGAATCGAGTACTAATTTAGCCAGCGCTATTACTGCACTACTTAATTACGACAGCCTAGTGGCTAATATTGGTCGCGCCAAGTTTGAGCAACAAAAAACACGGTGTAAAGTAACTTGGGTAGCCGATCCACAATGTAGTTCACAGGCTGTTTTACGAAATATGACCGCTTGGGTCAGCGTGGTACGCCAACTACTTAATCCTGAGCTTTCACCTAGCTGTGTGTATTTTTCAACACACTTTTCAAACACCGAACAACACAGATTAACTAATTGGTTTAATTGCCCAGTAAAAGCTGGCGCTAGCTTTAATCAAATCGAGTTTCCAAGTAATTACTTAACCCTGCCCTTTAAAACCGATAATAGCCAAATCAACGCAATACTTAAGCAAATGTCAGAGCAACAGCTATCCCAGTTTAAAAGTCAGCAGTTATTATCAGAAAAAATTAATCATATTTTAATGGCAAAACACGACTTACAAGATTGCTCTTTGCTCAGGACAGCTGCGGCCTTAAATATGACGCCACGCACACTACAGCGCTATCTAAAAAAAGAGCAAACCACGTTTGCCGCGCTGCTTGAAGCAGAGCAAAAACGACGCTTATTAACTTATATTCACCACTATTCGTTAAATAAAATCGCATTTATGCTGGGATTTAACGATCAAAGTTCTTTTAATCGTGCCTTTAAACGCTGGCATCATTGCTCGCCTCGCCAATTTATAAAAAACAACAAGTAAACAACCTGCTTACTTAAAATATACATTTATCATGTACCTTATTAATGTTTTTCTTTACACTAGCGTTATAGTATTGCTTTAAAGACAATTATTTATGCTTTTGCGTATGGTGTTAACTGTTTTTGTATTGTTTTTTTATAGTGCGTTCTGCAACGCCACCCCTGTTACCTTTATCGCTGAAGATTTACCGCCTTATCATTTTAAAAACCCTCAAGGTGAAGCACAGGGCGCGCTGGTCGATATAGCTAAAGCAGTTTTAAATGGCACTGATTTAACAGCAAAGTTTGAAATAATGCCAATGGCTAGAATATTCCAACAGCAACGAGCCAATCCTAATGCCATAATAATGTCACTGCTAAAAACACCAAACAGACATCATCAATATAAGTGGCTAGGTAAAGTCTACTTTGCGGACGCATACCTAGTTAGTTTAAGTAACCACAAAGATGAAGTGATTCATTTAAATTTTGCTAAAGAGTACAAAGTAGCCACTATTCGCGGCTACTCTGCACAAGCTTATTTAGAAACTAAAGGCTTTACTGAAAATGAAAACCTAGTATTAGTCAGTTATTATCAACAGCTCTGGAAAATGCTATATAAAAATCGTATCGACTTTGTTGTAACCAATACGCTCACACTTGAAAACGAATTAAAGCGCACCGGGCTCGACCCTAATTTAATTTCAAAACGCATCCACTTAGATGAGTTACCCTCTTCTTTGCATTTTGCAGCCAGTAATCAGTTTGACTCACACACAGCAAAAATTATTAGCGATAGGTTAAATGCCATCAAGGAAAGTGGTGAATATCAGCAAATTTTAAATAAATGGCAACTCCCTATGCCAAAAAACCTTTAATACTTAGCGGGCAAGGTATTCTGTGCTAGATAATTTTTTAATGAGATAAACAAAGGTGCGGGCAAGTCATTAATATCGCACCAACGCCACTGTAAACATTTGTGAGGCTCTTTATTTATAACCTCTCCGCCTTCATAGTCTGCTTGCATATATAAGGTAATATAATGTTTGTTCTCTGCGCTAAAAATATCGTTGGTAAAATCGAGTTTACGAATATTAGTGACATTGAGCCCAGTCTCTTCTACTACTTCACGCACAGCGCATTGCTCAACAGTTTCACCAAATTCTAAATGCCCTCCAGGGGTTGCCCACGTATTTGCGCCATGTGCGCCTATCCGTTCACCGAGTAAAATTTTATTATCATGCATTACTATTACTGCAACGCCTACTCTGACCATTTGATTCATTCTTATATCCATTTACTCTCATTAATTACTGAAACATTTTACATTAGTTGGAACTTTTTAGTTCTATACAATCATCACGTTGGCCAAAAAACAAAAACATCGCTTACTATTTAACCGACCATAGTCGAATATCACTGCTGATAAAAAGCGCTTAGTTTTAAATTACGTTAGATTATATTTTCCTTAGGAGCCTTTATGTCAGGTGAATACAAACAACATTACAACGAGTTTAAACAAGACCCAGCAGCGTTTTGGTTATCACAAAGTAAGCGACTACCTTGGTACAAGGCTCCAGAAACCGCATACACACAAGATCAAGAAGGACTACACCACTGGTATGCAGACGGCGAACTTAACAGCTGCTTTTTAGCCGTAGATCAACATGTAATCGCTGGGCATGGTAATGAAACAGCGTTAATTTATGATTCACCGGTTACCAATAGCAAACGCAGTTATAGCTATTTACAACTACAGCAAGAGGTCGCTAAATTTGCAGGGGTAATGCAGTCTTTAGGAGTGATTAAAGGCGACCGCGTAGTGATTTACATGCCCATGATCCCCGAAGCCGTAATTGGTATGTTGGCATGTGCCCGAATTGGCGCTATTCATTCTGTCGTGTTTGGCGGTTTTGCAGCGCATGAATTAGCGGTACGGATTGATGACGCCAAGCCCAAATTGGTACTCACTGCCTCTTGCGGTGTAGAAGTAAATACCATAATTGAATACAAAGACTTGCTCGATAACGCGGTTGAAGCTGCTAGCTATAAAGTTGAACACTGTATTATTTATCAGCGTGAGCAAGCCACCGCACCGCTTATGCCCGAACGTGATATTGACTGGGCTGTTGCAATGCAAACAGCCACACCGGTTGATCCCGTTGCGGTCAGTGGCGATCATCCACTTTATATTTTATACACCTCTGGCACAACAGGGACACCTAAAGGTGTGGTGCGTGAAAATGGCGGCCATGCGGTTGCTATGCATTACAGCATGGAAACCGTCTACGGCATGAAACCCGGTGACGTATTTTGGGCCGCCTCTGATATTGGCTGGGTAGTGGGTCATTCGTATATTGTGTATGCGCCACTTATGTATCGATGCGCAACTATTTTATTTGAAGGAAAACCGGTTAGAACCCCCGATGCCAGTGCTTTTTGGCGCGTAGTAGAAGAATACAAAGTGAATGCCCTATTTAGTGCCCCCACTGCGTTTCGCGCGATTAAAAAAGAGGACCCCAATGCCGATGGCTTTAAACAATACGATACCTCTAGTCTCAAACGATTATTTTTAGCCGGAGAGCGTTTAGACTCACCTACCTACGATTGGCTCAAAGAAAAAACAGGTTTACCGGTGCTTGATCATTGGTGGCAAACAGAAACGGGCTGGGCAATTGCGTGTAACCCTGTTGGCATTGAACACCTGCCAACAAAAGCAGGAAGCTCAACAGTTGCAACACCTGGATTTGATGTAAGAGTTTTAGATATGAATGGGGATGAATGTGCTCCGAATGAACAAGGCGCGGTTGTTATAAAGCTGCCTTTACCGCCGGGCTGTTTACCAACAATTTGGCAAAATACGGCTCGTTTTAAAGCTGGTTATATGGCTGAATATGAGGGCTACTATTTATCTGGTGATGGCGGTTATATTGATGACGATGGCTACCTCTTTATTATGGGTCGCACCGATGATGTGATTAATGTCGCAGGGCACCGTCTATCCACCGGTGAAATGGAAGAAATTGTTGCAGCGCACCCAGCTGTGGCTGAATGTGCAGTATTTGGTATTAGTGATGCGTTAAAAGGGCAAAACCCCATGGCGATGGTGGTGCTAAAAAATGATTTTCATGGCTCACATAAAGAGGTAGAACAGCAATTGGTGCAAACCGTGCGTAATCAAATTGGCGCTATTGCATGCCTTAAAAATATTATGTGTGTAGAGCGGTTACCCAAAACTCGATCTGGCAAGATTTTACGTAAAAATCTGCGGCAGTTAATTGATGGTGAAGAACTGCAAATTCCATCAACCATAGATGATCCAAGTATTTTTGAAGAACTCAGCCAGCAACTCGAGCTTGGTAAACTGTAACTACATAATGTAAAAAGTCTTAAATAGACTTTTTACATTGCAGCTGCTTAACTAACAATCAGTAATTAATAATAGCGTCCTTATGGAGTATTAATGACAGGAACACGCGCACAGCTGCGAGATTTTTTACTGCAATGGTTTGGCGATTATTTTCCGGGAAGCCCATTTTTATGGTACGACCTGATGGCATTGGCTTGGATTGCGCTATTTGCATTAATATTACACCTCATTTTAAGGCTGGTTTCTCAGCGTTTAGTTAAAAACCGCTTTAGCGAACAAGCTGCGCAACCCGATAGCAAAAGTCCTTTATATTCAGCAAAAAAGCTCGCTCGTAATATCTCATTTGTTTTACAAGGAGCGGTCGTTGTTATTCAGGCGCAACTGTGGGTACCCGAAGGCACCACGTTTTTGTATTTGATTAAAATGATCACCGATCAATGGATCATTTTATTTACCTTACTTTCGCTATTTTCTTTACTGGATATATTTCAAGCAATTTCCGATAAACGCCCCTTAAGCGCTCACTTTCCGCTGCGCGGCTTTTTGCAAACAATTAAGCTTATTGCCAGTGTATTAACTGCCATTTTAGCCGTTTCATTGTTAATGAATAAATCACCGTTAATTTTACTAAGCGGTTTAGGCGCTCTGTCTGCGGTATTATTACTGGTATTTAAAGACGCTATTTTAGGCCTAGTAGCGGGTATTCAGCTCTCTGCCAATAATATGCTAGCGGTAGGTGATTGGTTAGAAATGCCTAAGTACGGCGCCGATGGTGATGTTATTGATATTGCGCTAACCACGGTTAAAGTAAGAAATTGGGATAAAACCATTACCACCATTCCTACTTATGCCTTGATCTCCGACTCATTTAAAAATTGGCGCGGTATGTCAGACTCTGGTGGACGCCGGATAAAACGCAGCATTCACCTTGAAATGAGTAGTGTGCACTTTTTAGACGAAGCCGCAGTTGTTGCCCTTAAAAAAGCCGATTTACTAAGTGAGTACCTTGAAAGTACGCTATTGGTTATTGAGGAGCAAAACATCACTAAAAAAGTAGATATGAGCTGCACTTTAAATGGCCGCAGGCTAACTAATGTGGGTACATTTCGTCACTATTTGGTCGCGCTATTAAAACAGCACCCACATATTCATCAAGGTATGACCTTAATGGTAAGGCAATTAGCGCCAACAACCCAAGGTTTACCCATTGAGATTTATGCATTCACCAATACCACTAATTGGGGTGAATATGAAAATATTCAGTCAGATATATTTGATCATATATTAGCGGTTTTACCCGCCTTTTCGTTACGTGCCCATGAAGCACCAACAGGAAGCGATATTCGCCAACTAATTAACCTGAACTCTGGTTAAGAGATTTACTAACATATTGAATCAAAATGATATTTATGTTTATTTTCTCTAGCCAGAGATTTTCAGTGAAAACAAGGCGAAATTACGCGTCAATAGCTAGTCTATTGCAAGTAAATTCAACGCAGTTAGCGCTCAAAATAACTGCTTGAGATAGATTTATTATCTAGAGTTCAGGTTAATTAGATAACCTGAACTGTGAATAATAAATCTAGCTCACGTAGAGCCAGTCTAAATACGCTTTAATTGTGCAATAAGCCACTGATGAATATCGCTGTTATTTGAACGAGGATGCCATGCTGCAATCACCTTAAACGGCGGCGGTAATAATTCAATCTCCAATTGCTTTACCTTACTATTTGGCAATAACCTTGATGGGTAAAACGCAATTAAATCGGTGGTATTGAGTAAATCAGGCACTGATGAAAACCCAGGTACTGACATGACAATATTTCGTTTGTAGCCTTTATCTGCAAACCAGCGATCGTGCGATCCACGTAAGTTTGCTCTAGATGCCGACACCACCAACTGCGGCCGACTCGCAACCTCAGATAAGCTCAAAGGCTGTGAAGATGTGGGCGCATGTGCGCCTGCAATACAAATATGCTGTTCTTCAAATAGGGTATCGTAAACTAAATTATCAGGAATAAATTCAACAAAGCTAATCAGTAAATCAAGCTCCCCTGCGCTGATAAGCTGGTTAACGTTATCGGATGCGAAGTCTCGAATAATCAACTTTAAACCTGGCGCTTCACGGCGAGTAATTGCTAATAACTGAGGTAAAAGTGCAGCAATCGCATAGTCCGTAGCACTTATAGTAAAAACGCCTTGATAACTCTGCGGGGAAAACTGTGACGGCACTAATAATGCGTCTAGTTGACTCAGAATTTGATTAATTGATAGTTCAAGCGCCAGCGCTTTTGGCGTTGGCAGCATCGTATTGCCTTGACGAATAAACAGCCTGTCATCAAATAAATCGCGTAATTTTCGCAGCTGCTCACTAATAGCTTGCTGAGTTAGCCCCATTTTTTGCGCAACATGCGATACATTTTTTAATTTGAGTAAAGCGCTTAAAACTCGCAACTGCTTTATATCCAGCCGACCTATACCATTCATAATTGTATCTAAAACAAAAAAGTGTTGTTTCAAATTGTAGCTTTAAATCCCTATGCTCACCAGCATTGTTATAAGCGCTCAGCAGCATAGTTAATTTAAAAGGTATTAAAATGAGTCAACCGAGTAAAAATATCGACAGTTTATTTTCATCCATTAGTTTAGGGCCATATACCCTGAAAAATCGTATTGTTATGCCGCCACTTACCCGCTCACGCAGTACAGTACCTGGCAATATCCCCAACGAAGTAATGGCCACCTATTATGCGCAACGTGCAAGTGCTGGCTTTATGGTTACCGAGGGCACTCAAATTGAACCCAGAGGACAAGGATACGCTTGGACACCCGGTATTCACTCTGCAGAACAAATCGATGGCTGGAGAAAAGTGACTAATGCCGTGCATGCAGAAGGGGGAGTTATTTTTGCCCAGCTTTGGCATGTAGGCCGTGTATCGCATACTAGCCTACAACCAAATGAAGCCAAACCTGTTGCTCCCTCAGCAATAGCAGCTGATAGTGTGAAAGTGTTTATAGAAACAGGGCCAGCTCAAGGCGCTTTAGCCGATCCAAGTGAACCGCAAGCTTTAACAACAAATGAAGTCAAAGAGCTTGTTGGCATGTATGCACAAGCTGCCCGTAATGCGCTAGAGGCTGGGTTTGATGGTGTGGAACTGCATTGTGCTAATGGCTACTTAGTAAACCAATTTATTTCTGAGCATAGTAACCAACGTGAAGATGAATACGGTGGCTCACTGACTAATCGCTTACGCTTTTTAAAAGAGATTGTTGCTGCCGTTAGTGATGTAGTTGGCGCTGAGCGTTTAGGGGTTAGATTTGCGCCGCTATTTAGCAGTACTGATGAAACCCGTGTTTATTTAGGATTAGTAGAATCAGACCCTCAACATACTTATATAGAAGCCATTAAAGTACTTGAGCAAGCGGGTATTGCTTATCTTTCAATTGCTGAAGCCGATTGGGACAATGCCCCTGATTTGCCAGAGCAATTTTACCAAGCGGCACGCGCAGAGTTTTCTGGACGTATTATTTACGCAGGTAAATACACAGTTGATAAATCTGTGGCAATGCTAGCTAAAGGTTATGGAGATTTATTTGCTTTTGGTCGCCCTTTTATTGCCAATCCTGATTTACCAGCGCGTATTAAACATAATTGGCCATTAAATGAAGCCGATGCTACTACTATGTATGGTGGCACTGAGCAAGGCTACAGTGATTATCCTCGCTACAAAAACGATTAGCAAAATGGCCATGGATGGCCTCTAAAATTGCTAAAAGCGCGATAATCCACTCTATCTAAATCTCCCAAATAAGTCTTATCACTGTTTTTACCTTATCGAAAATATCATACATTTGGTTAAAAAATGTCGATAAAAGTCATTTAAATTAGTTTTAAAGTGTTGTTTTTAAATAATTAACAAGCATTAAAGTAGTAATATTTCTAAATATGAATA